>JASHSD010000620.1 GCA_030036985.1 Bryobacteraceae bacterium | reverse complement strand
CGCCGCCCAACGGCAAGCCGCCCTACCGCTTCGACCTCGCGCAATTGCTCGACGCCGGCGAAGTCGAGGCGATCGCCAAGGCGGGCAGGCTGGTGTTCCACACTGTCGGCGACACCGGCGACGCGCGCGGCAAGCAGATGGATTTCGTCGCCGAGATGATGACGCAAGATTATGATGCGAGCGCTGACGGTGAAGTGCCGGCATTCTTCTATCACTTGGGCGATGTCGTCTATTTCGCCGGCGACATCGACGGCTACGGCGAGAACTTTTACGAGACTTATGCCGAATATCCGGCATTGATCGTCGCTATTGCCGGCAATCACGATTGTCAGCCCGACGATCCGAACGACGGCCCGGTCGATCCCAACAAGAAGCCTCTGGACGGCTGGATACAGAATTTCATGGCGCCGAGCGCCAACCTTCCAGGCTCCTCGAAAACCACATCCGTCCGTACCCGGATGGATCTCCCGTATGTTTACTGGACCTTCACCACGCCCGTGGCAACCTTCATCGGCCTGTTCTCCAACGTCGGGGAAACTCAGGGGCAGTTCGACGACACGCAGGTGAACTGGTTCCAAGGCGAGCTCAAGGCGGCTAATCCCGATCTGCCGCTGATCGTCGCGGTGCACCATCCGCCGTTCTCGGGCGATACGGAGCACTCCGGAAGCACCAATGTGGAAGAGGTGCTTTGGGCAGGCTTCGATGCCGCGAAACGGTATCCGGACCTGATTCTCTCCGGACATGTGCATAACTATCAGCGTTTTACCTGTTTGCAGGGGAACATCCAGATTCCGTGTGTGGTGGCGGGGGCTGGCGGCTACACCAGGCTCGGCAAGCTTCCCAAAATCAACGGCGCCTACCCCGATCCCGACGTGCCGCTGACCATCAGCGATACTTTGAGCCTCGAACGATACGACCAGGACAATTTCGGCTTCCTGCGCCTCGAAATCAGCAAGAGTCAGATCCTCGGCACGTACTTTTCCGCCCCTTACGTGGCCGGAACATCGCCCGTCGGCGGCGTGACGGACCGTTGGCGCGTAGATGTGAGCGCCCGCACTGTCCAGACCGTGTCCTAGCCCGGGTTTCTCACACACTTGAGCGCAAAAGCACCGGCACGAGTGCCGGTGCGGCAGACGCGAGCGTCTGCGCCACGACTCCGTTCGACAGTCTATCTTCGCCACCGTGGCGCAGACACTCATGTCTGCCGCGTCTGGACTCCTCCCGACGCTTCGTTCGTGAGAAATACAGCTGTGCGGGGCATCCGCTCCATAGAGCGGATTTTCTCTACACTGAATTCAGAAAGTGCACACAACTCCCGACTACATAGCGCGGTTTTTGCTGCTGGGCGTGATCCTGATGGTGAACGCCTTTTTCGCGGCGTCTGAAGTGGCGCTGCTGTCGGTGAGGGATTCGCGACTCCGGCATCTCGCCGAGGAAGGCAACGCCGGCGCACGCATCGCGCTCGCGCTTCTGGCCCAACCCGAGAAACTGCTCTCGGTAACCCAGATCGGCGTGACGCTCGCCAGTCTCGGACTCGGCTGGGCCGGCGAGGACACGCTCTACGCGCTGCTGGTATTCGCTTTTCACCCGATCGTCACGCCCGCAACCGCGACCATCCTGCATGCGGTTTCCTTTGTCCTCGCCTTCGCCGTGATGACGTTCTGCCATGTGGTGATCGGCGAAGTGGTGCCCAAGAATCTCGCCATCGATAAAGCCGACCGTCTCGCGGTGCTGGTTGCGCCGGCGCTCATGTTGTTCTATCGGGTGTCGTCGATCTTCGTTGCCGGTATCGAAGGAACCGCGCGCGTTCTCACGCGCCTGCTTGGGGGCAGCAGCGGCCATCGGGGCGGCGGCCATTCGGCCGAGGAGCTGAAGCTCATCGTCAGCTCCAGCCGTTTCGCGGGGAACCTTCCCAAGACGCAGGAGGATATGATCCACCGCGTACTCGATCTCGACGATGTGTTCGCGCGCGAAATCATGACGCCGCGCCGGGAGATGGTTTCCGTCCCCAATACCGCTTCGCTGGACGACATTCTCAAGACGATGGTCGAAAGCCGGCATTCGCGCCTGCCGGTTTGGGAGGAAAAGCCGGAACAGATTGTGGGCGCCGTGTTTTTCAAAGACATGCTGCGGCTGTGGCACGAGCGCCGCGTCAATCTGCGTCTCGACCGTTCGGCGCCGCCGTTTCATCTGGCCCGCATTATGCGCAAGCCGCTGATCGTCCCCGAAACCAAACCGCTCACGCAGATGCTCGAAGAGTTCCGCGAGAGACATTCCCATATGGCGATGGTGGTGGATGAGTTCGGAACGGTCACCGGTCTGCTGACCGTGGAAGACGTGCTGGAACAGATCGTGGGCGAGATCGAAGATGAGTTCGATGAAAGGCTGCCTCAGCCGCAGGCCGAAGCGGACCGCGTCGAAATCGACGGCGCCACCACCATTCTCGATCTGGCCTCGATGTACGGGATCGAACTGCCGGCCAACGCCGGATTCGAGACTATCGCCGGATACATGCTGTTCAGGCTGGGGCACATCCCGCAGGCCGGCGAATGGGTGGAGTTCGAAAACCGGCGATTCACCGTGACCGCCATGGAGCGCAACCGCATCGCCAGAGTTCTGATCCAAAAAGCGGCGATCGAAAACGCCGCCCTCGGCGCTGTGGAAACCGAGGAAACCGGAGAGCCGCAAATTGCTCGGCATTGACCTCAGAGCGGCCCGGTATGTCTGGACGGCGCTGCTGATTCTCCTGCTGCTGCGCGCTGTCTACGAAATCCGCGCCACCCTGATCGTATTCGTGATCGCCCTGCTGTTCGCCTACCTGCTCTACCCGCTGATGGACCTGTTCGACCGGCATCTCACGGCGAAGACGCGCACGCCGGCGCTCGCCATGACCTTTCTGCTCGTGATCGGGCTGCTGGCGGTGCTGGGTTCGGCGATCGGCTCGGTCGTGGCGAATCAGGCCGGAAATCTGGCGACGGAAGCGCCGAAATTTCTGGATCGGCTCAGCCGCAATCCCCCGCCCGCGCCGGAAGGCGTGAGATCGCTCGCGGGCACGCTTGAAAACCAGCTTCGGACGCATTACAGCGACATCGTTTCCGAGATTCCGCGTCTGAGTCTGCGGGTCCTTTCGGCTTCGCGCAACCTGATCTATATCGTGATCATCCCGATCCTGAGTTTTTTCATTCTGCGGGACGGGCGGCGCATCCGCGACGGCTTTGTGGACCTGTTCGACAGCGGTCAGGAAGCGGCGCGGGAGACCCTCGCGGACGTACACACGCTGCTTCTGCAGTACATGCGCGCTCTGTTGTTTCTGTGCTGCGCGACCTTCATCTCGTTCAGCATTGTGCTGAGCGCGATGGGCGTGCCATATGCGATTCTGCTGGCGGCGATCGCTTTTCCGCTCGAGTTCATTCCGCTGGTCGGACCGCTCGCGGCCGCGGTCATTATTGTGATCGTGAGCATAGTCACCGGATACGGACATATCGTGTGGCTGATTTTTTTCCTGGGGCTCTATCGGATATTTCAGGACTACGGTTTGTCTCCGCATCTGATGAGCCGGGGAGTGGAACTGCATCCGCTGCTGGTCATATTCGGGGTGTTCGCGGGCGGCGAGATCGGCGGCGTGGCGGGAATATTTCTGAGCGTCCCCGCGCTGGCGCTGATGCGTCTGCTTTATCACCGATTGAATAAGATTCGGATGACCCGCCATCTGCGGCCGGCGGCGTAGCGTGTCGACGCCGCGCAACTCCTGGCCGCGCGATGCGTTAAACAGTTGTAGAAGCCAATGCCGCGCAAAGCATTTGTCATTCCGTCGCTGGCCCTGATTCTGTATTCGTCCACCCAGGCGCCAAACATTCAGGCGGCAAAGAAGCCGACGGTCCCGCAATTGACCGGCGAGCAGAAGGCGATTCATGCGCTGAACCGGTTCATTCTTCTCACCGACGCTTCGGCGGCCGCGCGCGACGCGATTCAAACGGGTCTCGACGAGCGGCATCAAATGGGGGCGACGGCCGCGGGGCTGACGCTCGGTTCTCCGGATTTTCAACGCAGGTGATTCCCATGCAGTTTTCCCGCAGATTTTTTCTTCGTAATTCCGCCATCGCCATGGCGGGTATCGGAGCGGCTGCAGCGCGCGGCATATGCCGGCGAGCAGCAGGGGCGTCGCAAGAAGGTGCTGGTGGCGATCTTCCAGCGCGGCGCGGCCGACGGCCTCAACATCGTCATTCCGCATGGCGAACAGCGCTATTACGATCTGCGGCCGACTATCGCCGTGCCGCGGGATTCCGTTATCGATCTCGACGGCTTCTTCGGTCTGCATTCTTCGCTGGCATCGCTGAGGCCTCTGTGGCAACAGCAGCGCCTCGCCATCGTGCATGCGGCCGGTTCGCCCGATCCCACGCGGTCGCATTTCGATGCGCAGGATTACATGGAATCGGGCACTCCCGGGCTGAAGTCCACGCCCGACGGATGGCTGAATCGCGCGCTGCCAGCGGAGTCGGGAAAGCCGTCGCCGGTCCGCGCCGTGAGTCTCGGACCCAATTGCCGCGCGCTCCGCGCGGTCCGCGTGAGGCAATCGCCGTCGAGAACCTGAATAACTTTTCCGTGCGCGATACGGCGGCATCGAAGATGCTGCAGTCGATGTATTCGGGCACGACGGATCAGGTGCTGAATGGCGCGGGGCGCGAGACCTTCGAAGCCGTCGCGCTGCTGCAATCGATTCAGAAAACGCCGTATCAGCCGGCAGGCGGGGCGTCTTATCCAAACGGACGTTTCGGGGAAAGCATGCGGCAGATGGCTCGGCTCATCAAGGCGGATGTCGGCGTGGGGGTTGCGTTCGCGGATATCGGCGGATGGGACCATCACGTGAACGAAACGAATCAGCTGAATAATGTTCTGCGCGATTTCGGCGATTCGCTGGCCGCGTTCTGCCGGGATTTGGGGGACCGCATGGAGGATGTGGTTGTCGTCACGATGTCGGAATTCGGCCGCACGGCGAAAGAGAACGGCAATCGCGGCACCGATCACGGTCACGCCAACGTGATGTTCGCGATGGGCGGACCGGTGCAGGGCGGTAAGGTTTACGGCAAATGGCCTGGACTCGCGCCTGAACAACTGAACGAGCAACGCGATCTCGCGTTGACCACCGACTTTCGCGACGTGCTCGGCGAAGCGGTCTACGCACACCTTGGTAATCGCGCGATCGGTTCGGTGTTTCCGAATTACAATGGAGGTCCGGAGCGCTTCCGCGGCTTCCTGAAAGCGTGAGAGCAAGAGCCATCACACTCGGCATCCTTCTGTGGGCCATCGCGGCCGTGCCGCTTGCCCAATCCCAGGCGCCGCCAGCCTTCGAGGTTGCTTCGGTGAAGGCAAGTGAGCCCGAAGCGACGGCGTCCATAAGAAGTTCGCCTGGCGGACGCTTTACGATTGTGAACTATTCGCTCAGGATGCTCATCACCTGGGCGTACGATATCGGAGACGACAGGCTCTACGGCGAAACGAAGGGGCTGGATTCGGTCCGATACGACGTCGTGGCCAAGGCTCCGCCGGAACAGAAACCGGCCATCGGCCGATTCAATCTGATGATGCAGTCGCTGCTGGCCGACCGTTTCAAACTGCGGGTACACCGCGAAACGCGGCAACTCCCCATGTATGCACTACTCGTGGACAAGGACGGCCCCAGGATTCACCCGAAGGATCTTACGGGCCCCGTCGGGCAGAATCCCTTTCGCATGCCCGGCTCGGGCCGTTGGACCGGTACAAAGGTTTCGACGGTAATGTTGGCCAAGGTGCTCTCCAATCAGCTTGGCCGCTCCGTGCAGGACCGCACCGGACTGCGCGGATACTTCGATTTCACGCTCAATTGGACCCCGGATGAAGATGCCGCCTTGGGGCCTTCGATCTTCACAGCGATTCGGGAACAACTGGGATTAAGGCTGGAAGCGCGCAAAGGCCCGGCGGAAGCGATCATGATCGATCACGTCGATCTGAAGCCCGCGGAAAATTAGCGTCGGGACGAGTCCCGACGCCGCAGACACAAAGTGTCCGCCCCACAGTGATGCCTGACGCTGCTACACTGTGAGTCCGGTCGATGTCCCGAGAAACCCTCAGTTCTCTGCTTCTGGCCGCGGCGATTCTGCTGGTGGTTCTGGCGGGCGTGACACTACTGCCCGGTTCCTCACCGATCGTCAGCGATCTGGGCTACCACACGCTTTGCCCGTTCGCGCCGTGGAGTACGCTCACGCTTCTGTTTCTGGCCGGCCTGAGCTGGGTTGTGCGCCGATATGTGGCGACGTTGCCGACGTAGCCGGTCAGTGCGACACCAGATCGGTTTCCTGCCCGTTCGGGTCGATCGTTTTAACCTGCGACTGTTTCATCTTCATCGCGTCAGGATCGTGCCCGGAGTTGAATTTCTTCGATTGATACCTGGTCAGATCGGCGTCCGTAGAATAGACCTTCTGGTGATTGGCCTGAGCCAGTTTGACCGCCTGATCGTGGGGATAGACGAACTCTTCCCCGTAGTGCGACCCCGCATAAAACCAAGCTTTGAGAGCCTCTGGAGTCCCCGCGGGCTCTTCCGTGAACTGGATCACGCTCTTGCCGGTCGGCCGCAGGCGTTCATCCGAAATCGCGAGGACCATGTCTTCCAGATGTTTCTGACTCGCGTCGTAGATCAGCACAATATTTCGCGAACTGGGTTCATCCAGCAGCTTAAAGATGTATGTTCCCGCCGGAAGCACTTTGCCCGGAACCTCCACGGGTCCGCTGAAGGTAACCTTCGTGAGCATGTTCCATTCGTCGGCGTTTAAAGTAAGAGCGCCCGCCAGCGTCAAGACGCCGGCCAGCATATACATAGATCCAGGGATTTTCATATGATGCCTTCCTTGCGCATGGAAGAGGCATGCTATGGGCCACGGTTACGTTTGTTACGCATCAGGCGCCAGTTACGATCAGACCGGCTTCATCGATCTGCCTGGCCCCGGCGAGCACCGTCAAGGGCAATCGTACGACGAACGTCGTGCCTTTGCCCGACTCGCTCCGGACATCGACCGTGCCGCCATGCGCGCGCACGATCCAAGCCACGAAGCTGAGTCCAAGGCCCAGGCCTTTTTCGGGAGACGCCTGTTCACCCGCGCCGCGAACACGATAGAAACGGTCGAAAATGTGCGGCAGATGTTCGGGCGAGATGCCCTCGCCGGTGTCTTCCACACGGATCTCGGCTTCGTTCTCTTTGCGGTCGATGATGACGCGCACCTCCCCACCGGCCGGCGTGAATTTCACCGCATTCGACAGCAGGTTGGACAGCATGCGCTCGATCTGGACGCGATCGAATTCGCCGGTGCAATGCGGAGTATGGGCAATGAAGCGGAGAGTCACCTCCGCGCCCTCGGCCGGAATCTGGAACTGGTCCACGATGCCTTCGGCGATTTCCACCAGATCGAGCGTCTGTTTCTGCAGAATCACCTGTCCGGTTTCGGCCTGAGACAGGAGCAGCAGCGCGCGTACGATCTGGGACAGTCTTTCGATATCGGCCAGGCAGTTCACCACAGCTTCCCGGTACTGGTCGACGGTTTCGGCGGTGAAGAGGGCGACTTCGAGCTGCCCGCGGACGACGGTGATCGGGGTGCGGAGCTCATGCGAGACGTCGGTCGAGAACTGGCGCACCTGATTGAAATTGACCTCGATGCGCTCGATCATCTGGTTGAAGGTTTCGATCAGGCGGTCCAGTTCGTCGCCGGCGCCGCGCACGGGAATACGCAGGCTGAGGTTCGATCCGCTGATGCGCTGGGCCGTTTCCGCGATTTCAAGCACAGGCGTGAGGGCGCGTCCGGCGAAGATCCAGCCGATGGTGATGCCCGTGAGGATGACGAGGGGCAGAAGCGCGGCACCCTGCCAGGTGAAGCTGCGGAGGAGTTTGTGGGACTTGGCCAGAGAGGTCCCGATGGCCACATAGAACTTTTTGTTCGGCTCCTCTTCGCCATTGACGTAACTGGCGCGAATCAGGTAAGGGACGCCGTCTTCGTCGGTTCTTTCACTGAACTGAGCTCCCGGCGCCTGCAGGGCGGCGCGGATCTCCTTCGGGTTGGCGAGGCCGAGCGTCTGGTCGTCGGTCGAGCCGTCCATGACGCGGCCTTTCTCGTCGGCGATGGTGTAGACCTTTTTCGCGGCCGCGACCGCCGCGGCTTCTTCCGGATCGTCGGAATCGAAAACCCAGACGGCATGGTAGTTGTTCTGACCTTTGTCGTTGACGATGCGGAGATAGGCTTTGACGATGGCCCAGTTCTGATTGAGGTCTTCGTGCGCCTGCTCATCCAGATTGGAGGCGAGGTTCTGGCGGAAGAAGAGGCTGACGGCGACGAGCAGCAGCGTGAATACGATGGTGTAAACGGCGGTCAGGGTGAAACGAAGACCGCGGGTAATGTTCTTTCGCTCGGGCACCGGGCCCTCCGGAATCTACTTTATCGCAGCGGAAGAGGCCGTACCCGGCGGCACGGCGTCATAGACGCCATTTTAACGCCGCTGAAACCGTGGATTCTCCAGGCTCATCTATGTAGTTGGAAGCAACGGAATTCCGCTCCCATGAGTTGGCATATCATCAATCATCGCGACTATATCGACGGCCCTTTCGAAAGCTATGAGGCGGCGCTGAACGAGGCGTTCGTCCTGGGCAACGAAAATCGCGCCGAGCCCCGGGTTCGACGTCGCGCCCCGAATTTCTTCGTTTACCGGCCTCCGTACGACCGGCAGGAGCATTGGCAGGCCGAGTATTGGATCTGCACCAAGGAGGCGGCGATGGCGAAGGGGGTTTCGGAGGAAGTCTTCCTGCAGCCTCAACTGGATTATTAGGGGCGCGAGAGATTCGTTTGGAATCAGCGCGGTTCCGGCCGGGCGGACGAGGCGTCCGCCGCAGTCCGGGGGCCCCCAAAAATCAGAGCTGGGTTTCGATCTGGCTTTCGGGGGTTTCCTTTGGGGCTATGCCTTTTTCCGGGGCCTCGATCATGTATCCGATCCCACGTACGGTGTGGATCAGCTTCTGGGCGAAACGGTCGTCGATCTTGCTGCGGAGATGTCGGATGTAGACGTCGACGATGTTGGTCAGGCCGTCGTAATCCATATCCCATACGTGCTCGACGATCATGGTGCGGCTGAGCGGGCGGCCTTTGTTTCGCATCATGTATTCGAGAATGCCGAACTCCTTGGGCGCCAGTTCGATGGTTTCGGCGGCGCGAACTACTTTGCGGCGGGCGCAGTCGAGCAGGAGATCGGCAACCTGTAACTTCTCCGGCGACGGCTGGCCGCGCCGCAGCAGCGCGCGCACGCGCGCTAGCAACTCGACGAATGCGAAGGGCTTGGTGAGGTAGTCGTCGGCTCCGGTTTCGAGACCTTTCACGCGGTCGTCGATGGCGCCGCGCGCGCTCAGGATCAGCACCGGCGGACCGGCGCGGCGGCTGCGGATTCGCTCCAGAACGCTGAGGCCGTCCATATCGGGCAGCATCAGGTCGAGGATGACGAGATCGTAATCGGTGTCGTGCGTGAATTGCAGCGCGGTGGCGCCGTCTGGCGCGACGTCAACGGCGTAACCCGCGCCCTGTAGTCCCCGGCCGAGAAAATCAGCGATCCGCTTCTCGTCTTCCACCACGAGGATTCGCATTTTTTCGTTGTCTCCCAGCTTACCTCAGCGCGCGTCCTTAAAATGGAATCCGGGGGCAGAGGGAAGAGTGGCGGCGAGCGTTATGAGGGGCGAACGTGAGGGAGGGCATGGGGGCCAGGTGGTGTCGCTCCCTTGCGGTCGCGGCTCGGAGCGGAGTCGCGGTGCGTCGGAGCGGTCGCGCTATTGTTCCGTCCCACGTGATGTTGTACGGTAAGGCAAGCGCCGAGATGAGTCTCGGCGCGGCAAGCACGAGTGCTTGCGCCACAATCGGAAGCGCGGTGCGTCGGAGCAGAATCGCGTTAATGCGGATCGGGATTGCCGTAATCCTGTTGCCGCTGCTGCTGTTGGCGCAAAAGCCGGACCCGAATTGGGTGCTGACGTTCGACGATGAATTCAACGGCTCGGAGCTGGATCTGGGACATTGGTCGCCGCACGATCCTTGGGGCCGGGTGCGCGACAGTCAACTACAGGCGTTTACGCCGGATGGGGTTACCGTCAGCGGCGGGCAACTGCACCTGACCGCGCGGCGAACCACCGAAGACAAACCAGTGCGCTACGACGGCGCGGACCGGGAGTATGTTTCCGGCACGGCGTCGACATTCGGGACGTTCGCGCAACAGTTCGG
>JASHSD010000619.1 GCA_030036985.1 Bryobacteraceae bacterium | reverse complement strand
GTCCGGCCTCCACGAAGGCGATCAGATCGTGACCGGCCCATACCAGGTGATCCGGACGATCAAAAACAACGCCCTGGTGAAGATCGACAACAAGCAAACCGTCACGCCCGCGCCGACCACTTAGGTCATGTCACTTAGTCTGTATTTCTCACACACCAGCCTGTCGATCGGAGTCGTGGCGCAGACGCTCGCGTCTGCCGCACCGGCACTCGTGCCGGTGCTTTTGGGATCGAGTATGTGAGAAACCCGGGTTAATGTGGGGTCAGGGCTTCGGCTCTGCAAGCCGGCCTTCAGGCCGGCCGGGCAGAGAGAAATCGTCGGGGGGAGGATCTGAAATCATGGCAAGCGCAACAATGGCCGAAGAATCCGTCGAAAAAGGCGAACAACTCAAGCGCGAAGGCATAGTCATTCGCACTTACGATCTCTGGAAGACCTATGTCATGGGCGACCAGGTGATCAACGCCGTCTCGGGCGTCGATATCGAAATCCACCGCGGCGAATATGTCGCCATCATGGGCCCCTCGGGATCCGGTAAATCGACCCTGATGAATCTCATCGGCTGCCTCGATTCGCCGACCAAGGGCGAATACTACATCAACGGCCGCCTCGTCAGTTCCATGGTGGACGACGAACTGGCGCGCATTCGCAACAAGGAAATCGGCTTCGTCTTCCAGACCTTCAATCTGCTGCCGCGCGCCAGTTCCCTGCATAACGTCGAGCTGCCCCTGATCTACAACGGCACGCCGCCCGCGCAGCGCATTGAAAAGGCGAAAGCCGCGCTGGCGCAGGTCGATCTCAAAGAGCGCATGAGCCATAAGCCGAACGAACTCTCCGGCGGTCAGCGCCAGCGCGTCGCCATCGCCCGCGCGCTGGTGAACAGCCCTTCCATCATTCTGGCCGACGAACCCACCGGCAATCTCGACACGGCTACCGGCAACGAAATCATGGCGCTGTTCCAGCACCTGCACGACAAGGGCAACACGATCATTCTGGTGACGCACGAACACGACATCGCCCTCCACGCTCATCGCGTGATCCATATCCGCGACGGTAAAATCGAGCGTGACGAACCGGTCGCCCACTAGCTCGCCCATCTTACGTTTTCTTGCGAATCTCGGACCCGGTCTGATCACCGGCGCTGCCGACGACGATCCCTCCGGCATTTCCACCTACTCCGTCGCCGGAGCCGCGCTCGGGTATTCGATACTCTGGACCGCTCTGTTCTCTTTCCCTCTGATGACCGCCGTACAGCTGATGTGCGCGCGTCTCGGCATGGTCACCGGCCGCGGCCTCGGCGGCATCATTCGCCAACGCTACCCGCGTCCGATTCTGTGGATCGCCTGTCTGCTGCTGCTGGTCGCGAACACGTTCAACATCGGCGCCGATCTCGGCGGCATGGGCGCTTCGATGCAGATGGTGACCCATATCCCCGACTATTACTGGACGGTCTTCTTCGCGTTCCTCATCGGTTTCCTGCTTATCCGCACCTCCTACAAATTCATCGCCCGCATCTTCAAATGGCTGACGCTGGTTCTGTTCTCGTATATCGTCACCGCGTTCCTTTCGCACGTTCATTGGGAAGAAGTGCTGAAGTCGACGCTGATCCCGAACGTGCACTGGACGCGCAGCTACATGGCGATTCTGGTGGGCATCCTGGGCACGACGATTTCCCCCTATCTGTTCTTCTGGCAGGCTTCGCAGGAAGTCGAAGAGGAGCGCGAGATGGGGAGATTAACTCCGGAAGCCCGCGCCGGCGCCACCGACGCCGAACTCGAAGTCGCAACCGCGGACACCAACACCGGGATGTTCTATTCGAATCTTGTGATGTACTTCATCCTCCTGACCACGGCTTCGACTCTGCATGCCCACGGGACGACCAGGATCGAAACCGCCCAACAGGCCGCCGACGCGCTGCGTCCGCTGGCCGGCAAAGGCGCTTACTGGCTTTTCACGCTCGGTCTGGTAGGCGTCGGGATGTTGGCCGTGCCGGTGCTTGCGGGCTCGTGCGCTTACGCCATCTCCGAGGCCTCAACCTGGCGCGAAGCGTCGCTCACCGACGGCCCGCGGTCCGCTCCGGAGGTTTACGGCGTCATCGCCGCGGCCATGCTGATCGGGCTGGTCCTGAATTTCGCGAAATTCAACGCGATCCGCATGCTCTTCTGGTCGGGGGTGCTGAACGGCGTGCTGGCGCCTCCGCTGATCGTGCTGGTGGTGCTGCTCAGCAGCGATCCGAAGGTCATGGGAGATCGCGTCAACTCACGCCTGGCAAACATACTGGGATGGATCTGCGCCGCCGCCATGACCGTCGCAGCCGTAGCCATGCTTGTCCTGTAAGCCCGTGTAGGGCAGGTTGGTAACCTGCGGCGGATTGGCGATCCGCCTGGCCTGGGTTTCTGGAAAGCCCCTGATTCCTCTCTACCAATCCGCAGCCGTTCGTATCGCCGAAGCCAACTCCTGCGTTTCCAATTCATCGCCCAGCAGCGCGCGATGCGGGATCCAGAACGCGTCCGTAATCCTCTCCTCGGCATTCGGACACGGCATCACGTGGCAATTATGCCGTTCGTGATACAGCGGATTCTCATAAAGCGTATGCGGATAAAACGGCGTGCACGGAAATCCCGCGGCCGTAAGACTCCGATGAAATGCCCCGCGATCGCCATCCACCCAGCCGAGCAGAAGGTAATTGGTATGCACGCGCGCCGCATCCGGCACACGCTGGAAATGCAGCCCGGGCACGTCCGCCAGTTCTTTCCGAATCGCCGTGACATTGCGCATGCGCCGGCAATTCTGTTCCGGCAAACGTTCCAGTTGCGCGATCAGCACCGCGCACTGCAGCGCGGTAATCCGGTAGTTCGTCCCCAGTGTGTAATGAAAAAACCAGCCTTCGCCTTTGCGCCGGCCGCTGTCGAGAATCTCGCGCGCCCGATCGATCAGCGCTTCATCGTTGGACAGCAGAATCCCGCCTTCGCCCGCGGTCACCACCATGCCGTTCTGAAAACTGAACGATCCGAACGCGCCGAAGCTTCCCGCGCGCCGGCCGTTCCACTCCGATCCCTGCGCATGCGCGGCGTCCTCGATCATCGGAATCCCGTGCGCGTTGGCGATTTCCACGAGCGCATCCATATTCGCCATAGGCCCGCCGAAGTGCACCGGCATGATGGCGCGCGTTCGCGGCCCGATCGCTTCGCACACGCGCTCGGGATCGATGTTGAACGTATCCGGCTCAATATCGACAAATACGGGCGTCCCGCCGACGCGCGAAACCGCGGTGGCGCTCGAGATGAACGAAATCGCCGGGACGATCACCTCGTCGCCCTCGCCGATCCCCAAAGCCTCCAGCGCCATTTCCAGCGTCACGGTGCCGTTCATCGCGGCCAGCCCGAACCGGCAATGCTGAAGCGCGGCGAACTCCCGCTCGAACCGGTTCACGATCGGATGATGTCCGCCCCAGCGATCGCTTGCCAGCACTTCTTCCAGCAATTCGCGTTCGCGCGCGCCGGAAATCGGCCAGTTCGGAATCCCCATATCGTTAGAATAAGTGACGTGAGCGTATACGATGACCGTCGCGAGGAACTCGAGAAACACGAGTTCATGATGGGCGTGCCCCGCGGCCGCCTCGCCGTCACTCTCGACGTGCTCACGGACGCGCTGGTGCTGGTCGGCCAGCACGGCGTCTATTGTCAAAGCGCGCGCCAGCCGGGCAAACCGGCGATGGATATTCAGCTGATCACCAAATCAATCGCCGATGCCAAGGACCTCATCAGCGGCGTCATGGCCGAGCTCAAAAACGGCCGATAGTCTCGGACACGCGACTTTAGTCGCGTCTTAAATGTGGCGCCCAAAAAAAATGTGGCGCCCCAAAAACGCGACTGAAGTCGCGTGTCCGGTTATTTCCTGGACACTACCTTTACTGAGACGCGCGCGCGCAAGCAAACCGGCCGTTGGATCAGGCGCGCACGAACGGATTTGCGCGCTTCTCCACCTCGATTACCGTGGTCTCGCCGTGTCCCGGAAACACGATCGTGTCCTCCGGCAGCGTATACAGTTTGCCGCGAATGGAACGCCCGATCTGCGCGGTATCGCCGCCCGGAAGATCGGTGCGTCCGACGCTGCTGCGAAACAGGGTATCGCCCGCGATGAGTTTGCGCTCGAGAGGCAGATAGAGCGAAATGCTCCCGGGCGTGTGTCCCGGCGTATGCAGCACGCGCGCTTCGATCGATCCGGCGCGCAGCACGTCCCCTTCCTGCGCGGGCGTATCGATGCCGGGATCTTTCGGCGTTTCCATGCCCAGCCACGCCGCCTGTATGTCGAGATGGTCGCTGAGCATCTTGTCGGCTTCGTGCATGTAGACCGGCGCTCCGGTCAGCCGCCGCAGTTTCTCCGCTCCGCCGATATGATCGATGTGCGCATGCGTGATCACGATCATCTTCGCGGTCAGGCCGTGGCGCTCAAGAATCGCCGATATCCCGGAAACATTGTCGCCCGGATCGATGACGATGGCTTCGCGGCTGACTTCATCCCCGAGCACCGAGCAATTGCATCCGAGCAGCCCCACCGGCAGAACTTCGTGAATCATTTCGTGCGTCCAACGATAATGGTGACAGATGACACCCGGACACGAAGCCCTGCTTCACGGCGCCGCGCTGATCGACCTTTCCGGCCGCGGCCGCATTCGCGTGACCGGCGAAGACCGCGCGCGCCTTCTGCACGCCATGACCACCAATCACATCGAGCAGATGAAGCCGGGCGACGGCGTCTATGTCTTCTTCCTCAACGCCCAGGGACGCATTCTCGCCGATGCGTACGCGCTGTGCTTCGAAGATCATTTTCTTCTCGACACGGCGCCCGATACGCACCGGATCTTACTGGACCATCTTGACCACTACATCATCGCCGACGATGTGACGCTTGAGGACGTCACCGGCCAGACGTTTTGCCTGGGTCTCGAAGGCCCGCAATCGGGCGAAGCGGCCGCGCGCGCAGGGCTCGCCGCGCCGCACCATCGCTTCTCGCACGTGCGCTGGGGCGACCTCGACGCGGCGGCGATTTCCGCCACCGGCGGCCTCGGCGTGCGCATCTATGGTCCGAACCAGGACGGCGCAGGCCAGGACGGCGCGAGCCAGGACAGAGAAGAAGAAGCCATCACAATCTTGGAAGGCGCGGGCGCGATTGCCGCCTCGGCCGAGGATGCCGAATCGGTTCGCATCGAAAATTTCGTGCCCCGATACGGCTGCGAAAT
>JASHSD010000618.1 GCA_030036985.1 Bryobacteraceae bacterium | reverse complement strand
GCCTGATCGACCGCTATCTCAACGAAGAGGGAAAGCCCGGCTACGAAGTGGTGGTGGTGGATGACCGCGATCCTTCGCAACTGATTTACAGCGGGTCCGGAGCCGATTCGCGCTTTGCCGCGAGCGATGCCGATGCGAGCGTGCCGCTCTTCGCCGACGTGCGTCCGGACAACCCCGCGGCGCCGGGACGAAGAGTTGTTTCCGCCGATCTGCAGCGCAACGATCCGCCTTCGCCCGGAAGATGGATTCTGATGGTCAGAAGCAGGGAGGGATCGCTTGCAACCATCGTGCGGCAGAGCAAGCGCCGGGATCTCGCCGTGCTGGCTTCAATTCTCGGCCTGATTGTCGCCAGCATCTCGGCGCTCGTGCGTTTCTCGCGGCAGACGCAGCGGCTGGCCGAACTGCAGATCAATTTCGTCGCCGGCGTGTCGCATGAACTGCGCACCCCGCTGGCGGTGATCCGCACCGCCGCGTACAATCTGCGCCGATTCCGCGGGCCGTCGGAGAACGCGGAGCGCTACGGCCGTCTGATCGAAAACGAAAGCGGAAAACTGGAAGCGCTGGTGGGTCAGGTGCTGCGCTTTGCCAGCGCCAAATCGGGGCACGTGATTCGCAATCGCGAGCCGGTCGATCCCGGCGCCATCATCGCGGAAACGCTCGAGTCGAGCCGCGCCGCGACGGAAGGCAGCGGAATCGTCATCGAGGACCGGGTACACGAATCATTGCCGCTCGTGCTTGCCGATTCGCTGGCGCTGCGTCAGGCGCTGCAGAACCTGATCGATAACGCGCTGAAATACGGGATCGAGGGAAGCAACTGGATCGGATTGTATGCCGACGCTATTATCGACGAAGAAGGGACGGCGGTGCGGATCCGCGTGGTGGACCGCGGGCCGGGAATACCGCCCGACGAACTGGCGCGCCTCTTCGATCCGTTCTTTCGCGGACGCCGCGCTCTGCGCGATCAGGTGCACGGCACGGGTCTCGGTCTGAATCTGGTGAAATCCATCGTCGAGGCGCACGGCGGTTCGGTACGAGTGGAAAACGCGCCCACGGGCGGCTGCGAATTCATCCTGCGAATTCCGGTCGCGCCGGCGGAGGTTCGGAATGAATTCGCATATTCTGCTGATTGAAGACGAGCCGGGACTGGTGATGACGATCTCCGATCTGTTGAGCGGGGAGGGTTACGAAGTGACTTCGGCCATCGAAGGCGAAACCGGTCTGAAGCTGGCGATGAGCGGAATGTTTTCCGCGGCCATCCTCGATGTCATGCTTCCGCGCAAAAACGGATTCGAAATCTGCCGCGAACTGCGGCAAAAGGGAAACGAGATCGCGATTCTGATGCTCACGGCAAAGACGCAGGTGGTCGATCGCGTGACCGGACTCAAGCTGGGCGCGGACGATTATCTGACGAAGCCGTTCGATCCGGCCGAGTTGCTGGCGCGCCTGGAAGCGCTGCTGCGCAGGCTCCGTAAGGACGAACGCGCGGCTGTGCAGACGTTCCGCTTCGCGGATGTGGAGATCGATTTCCGCCGCGCGGAAGTACGCAAAGGCGGTCAGCCCGTATCTCTCGCGGGCAAGGAACTGCAGCTGCTTCGTTACCTGATTGAGAACCGCGAAAGAGTGGTGCCGCGCGAGGAACTCATGCAGTGCGTCTGGGAATATGCGAGCGACGCCTCATCCCGCACCATCGATACGCACGTGGCCTGGCTGCGGCAGAAGATCGAAGACAAGCCGCAGGCGCCGCGGCACATTCAGACGATTCGGGGAACGGGCTACCGGTTCACGCCGTGACCGTCTTCGACTCTTTTTCGCGCGCGTAGAGCGCGTCGAGAAACGCAGCGATATCGTCCAGCGCCTCCGCGCCTTCGTCCAACACCGGCGCGTACGTGTGCCAGACGTGGAACATCTCCGGCCAGATTTCGAGCCGCACTTTGACCCCGGCCGCGCCCGCGCGCGCCGCCAGACGAGTGGAATCGTCGAGCAGGATTTCGGCCGAGCCGACCTGAATCAGCAGGGGCGGCAATCCGGCGAGGTTCGCATATACGGGCGATGCGCCTGGCGTTCGCGGCGATGCGGAGCCGAGATAAGCGCCCGCCATGCCGCGCAGGTCTTCGCCGTTCAGGAGCGGATCTTCGCCGGCTTTGCTCGTGATGGAATCGCTCGATGCTTCGAGATCCGCCCACGCCGACATGATCGCGGCGCCGGTCGGCAACGGTAATCCGGCATCGCGCACGGCGACCATAGTGGCCAAGGTCAGTCCTCCGCCGCAGGAATCGCCGGCGAGCGTGAGAGACCGCGGAGAGACGCCGTTATCCAATAACCAGCGGTACACGCGCACGGCGTCTTCGAGCGCCGCGGGATAGGGGTTCTCCGGCGCCAGCCGATAATCGGGAACCAGCACACGCGCTTTCAACCGGGACGCCAGTTGGCTCGCCATCGGCCCATATGCGATCGAGCTGCCGACCATGTAGCCGCCGCCGTGCAGATAAAGCAGAACGCGCGCATCGGCGACCTGTGAGGGAATGCACCAACGCCCCGGGATTCCACCGAGATCCGCCTGCTCGAAGGTGACGCCCGGCGCGGGCGGGAATTGCGTCAGCATCTCCTCGAAACCCTGACGCATTTGGTTGATATCGGGAGTGTCGAGTGCCGATCGGCCCTCGGCGAAGCGCGAACGCAGTTGCTCAAGTTGTGCCTTGCTCATGCGAGTTCGACTGTAGCGATTCGCGGCGGCAGTTGTCAACCATCGGCGTCACGATAACCTTGAAAGGAGGGACTGAGCATGAGCTTTGAAATTCATAAGCCGGATGGGAAACCCGCCCTGCCGTCGCAATCGCGCAAGCCGAAGAAATCCGCGTATGGACTGCTCGCCAAGTACCCCGGCCCCACGGCGGAAGAAATTGACGAAAACCGCCGGGAGATGTTCAGCAGCTTTAGCGAGTTGGCGCCGGGCGAATAGCCGCATCGTCGGTGAAGACGATCCGGTAGCCCATCGCCACGTTTCTAACGGAGCGCGAAGCGCCGTGGAAATGACCGCTATTCTCAGAGAAGGAGCCGACGAAATGGAAGTCCAGCTTACGTCAGATCAGAGAGCCCGCGCACGCCGCGCCGTTGAAGCGGGGCGATTGCACAGCGAGGAAGAAGCCGTGCAGGAAGCCTCGCGCTCTGGGAAGAACGCGAACGCCGACGCGTGGAATTTCTGGCGACCCTC
>JASHSD010000617.1 GCA_030036985.1 Bryobacteraceae bacterium | reverse complement strand
GCATTGAAACTGCGCGAACTCGTCATCATCCCGCAACTCGCACCCCGCCTCGCTCAGTAACTTCGATTTCCTGCCGGAAATCGTCAGAATCTGAATGTAGAGGTACTAACAGTCTCCTCAATCCAGCCGTTGCCTGCGCCTTTATGCGACGCGTCACACGGGCGCCTCTCAGCGTTACGGCCAGTTCATCGCCAGGTTGCACTACGCTGGCCTCCACAGGGCTGCCGTCGATGATGAGCACACGGCGGTACGTCTCGCCATCCCATGAATCCCATGTGTTGTCGGGCCGCCGCCGTAAAACCCACGCCGTGAGATCAAGCCGGAAGGGCTGTGAAGGTGTTATTCGGAACAATGTCATATTGCTGTATTGAAACCGCGTGGAGCCCGCCTTTCAGAAAAACTGAATAAACTGCGGCGAGCGCGGCACGCGTCAAAAGAGTCACCCACGGGCGACCCTATACTGGAACCGTGCAGGGCTACGACCTGCCTTCGCAACAGCGCCGCGTGGCTTGATATCTACGGCCAGGGCAAAATCCGGGTGACTGGTGAGGACCGCGCGCGCTTCCTGCATGCGATGACCACGAATCATATCCAGCAGCTCTCTCCGGGAACAGGCTGCTATGCCTTCTTCCTCACAGCGCAGGGACGAATTCTGGCGGATGCGAACCTGTTGTGCCTGCCAGATTCTTTCCTGCTCGACACCGAACCGCAAACGCTTGAAAAAACACTTTCGCATCTCGACAACTTCCTCATTGCGGATGACGCCGCACTGGAGGATCTCACGCCATCTCTCGCGACAATTGCGGTCGAAGGGCCGGAATCATCCACTGTTCTTAGTGCAATCGGAGTTCCGGCGCTCGAGGATCACTATGGCGCCATTGTGGAGTGGGGAAAGGCCATGGTCGCAAGAGTCAATATCACCGGAAGCTCGGGGTTCTTCATCATCGTGCCGGTGGCACAAAAAGACACAATCCTCAGAACGATCGAAGCGGCCGGCGTGGCCTCCGCGGATGAGGAAGCGTTTCGAGTGGTGCGCCTGGAGCATGGTAAACCACGTTACGGTGAAGATATCGGGGAGCGCTACCTCGCTCAGGAAGCCAATCAGCCGGATGCGCTGCACTTCCAGAAAGGTTGCTATCTGGGCCAGGAGGTAGTCGAGCGGCTCCGCTCGCGAGGACTGATCACTCGCGTTCTGAAGCCGGTTGAAATCGAAGGCCAGCGGCCGCCCGAACCCGGGACCAAGCTTCAGGCAGGCCATGTCCCCGCTGCCGAAATAACCTCCGCGGCTTACTCCCCCGCGCTCGCAAAAGTGGTCGCTTTGGCTTACGTGAAGGTGCAATATGCTACCCCGGGAACGGAACTGACAGCGGGCGACCTGCACGCGCGCGTACGAGATGCTTCAGCACGGCCATATGCGCAGTAGAGCAATGCGGCCTGAGTCTTCGGCAACCGGCTTGCTGGATTTGTGTACTGCTGGTGGGCGAAGATCATATCCCGCGATAGTGCAACGCACATTCGGCCGGCCTTCAGAAAATTGAACAAACCTGATTTATGAATATTCTCGACGTTATCGCCATTGAGGTTCCGTGCGAAGCCTGCGGAGGGCGATATGAAATCACTCTCAATCAGATCGCACTCTCGCAACAAATAATGCATGAGGGCTGCCCGGTTCGGGCAGAGACAGAGTGCCCTCCGCTCTTCTACGCCGGTTTTGTCGACGGCGATTTGGCCCAGGACCTTCAACGCGTCTGGTCGCGTCTCGAAAAGGAAGCGCACGGAGTCAACGGAAAAGTGATTCTCCACTGCCCGTAGAGCCACTGTATCGCCAGATCGTGCAGATCCCGATGGTGCGGGACTGAACGCCGATCCGAATCATTATGCTCTGCCTGCTAATACCGCAAGGTTTCTTCGACGGCTACCCGCAGCCCTTCGACCGAGGGCAGCACGGTCAGTTCCAGATTCGGAGCTGACGGGACGAATAGATCTTTGGCCGCCACTCTGCGCACTGGTGCATCGAGGGCGTCAACCGCATTCTCGGCAATGCGGGCGGCGATCTCCGCACCGAATCCCATCGTGAGCGAATCTTCGTAGGCAACGATCACGCGGTTTGTCTTACGCACGCTTCGGTAGATCAGATCCTCATCAAAGGGAGCGATTGAGCGCAGATCGATTACTTCAAGTGACCGGCTTTGCAATTCCATCTGGCGCGCGACTTCAAGTGCTGTATAGACTGTGCTGCCCCACGTGACTACGGTCAGATCGCTTCCTTCCCGGCGCACACGACCTTTGCCAAAAGGCACGATGAAGTCAGATCCGGGTTCCGGGTCCTTTGCCTGCACCCGCCGGTAGAGCCCCTTGTGCTCGAGGAACACGACGGGATCCTCGGATCGCGCCGCCGCCTTCATGAGGCCTTTCGCGTCGCGTGCACAGCTTGGGAAAACGACCCGCCAGCCGGGAATATGTGCGAAGAAACCTTCGACACAGGCGGAGTGCCAGGGACCTCCCTTGATATATCCACCGACAGCAATCCGCAGCACTACCGGACAATTCCATTCGCCATTACTGCGCCACCGCACTGTCGGAATCTCGTCCCGGAGCTGCAGCGCGGCCAGCCAGAGATAGTCACCAAACTGCATTTCGATAATGGGCTTGTATCCGGCGATCGCCATACCGCCAGCCACGCCGGCGATGCTCGCCTCGGCGAGCGGAGAGTTGAAGACCCGTCCGGGAAATGCATCTGTCAGGCCGCGCGTTACGCCGAAAACGCCGCCTTTGGGATCGGCCACATCTTCGCCCCATAACTGGATTTTGGGGTTGCGGGCCATCTCCTCCCGGAGCGCGTGGTTGACGGCGTCAATCATGGCCACGGGTTCGGTTGAAATCGCGGGTAT
>JASHSD010000048.1 GCA_030036985.1 Bryobacteraceae bacterium | reverse complement strand
CCGGCGGACTGGGATGCCGCGTCCCTGGCCAAATTCGCGCCGGAATTCACGCCGGAACTCGCGCGTCTCCTCGATCCGCGCGAAGGCATGAAGACGCGCGAGATCACGGGCGGCACGGGGCCGGCAGCTGTCGCGGCGGCATTGATCGCCGCGCGCAAACGCCTCGCGAACCTCTCATGACCAAAAGCTTCCGCCACGGACAGATCCTCAAACTAATCCGCGGCCGAAGCATCTACACCCAGGACGAACTCGCCAAAGCGCTCAGGGAAACCGGAATCGAAACCACGCAGGTGACGCTGTCGCGCGACGTCCGCGAACTCGGTTTGGTGAAGACCGCCGACGGTTACCGCGAACTCGGCAACGACGGACCGACGCTGCAGTTCGCGACTCTCGCCGGCGAATTCCTGCAGGACGTCCGCATCGCCCAGAACCAGGTGGTATTGAAAACCGCGCCCGGACACGCCAGCTCCGTTGCCGTCGCGCTGGACGACGAGGAATGGCCGGAGATCGTCGGCACCATCGCGGGCGACGATACGATCCTCGTGATCTGCTCCGATAACAGCACTGCCGAAGCGGTCAGAAGCAGGTTGATTCATCTGCTCCAGACGTAATATGTCTCATCTGTCACTCGACGATTTTCATCGGCTCTACGACGGCGTCAAACCGTATCACGAATATTGGTACGGCCAAGCCATTCCAAAAGCCAGGGCCTCAACGCTGCACGGCTTGCTGCAGACGGTTCTGCTCACGTGGCTCTTCGAACGCGGCTGGAAGGCGGCGGCCGAAGTAACGCTTAAAATCAGTCCGGACGTGGAACTGATTCCCGACGGAATCGCCACGCGAGGTCCCGTCCAACAACCTTATCCAACGCGCCCAGTGGAGGTCTGCATTGAAATCCTCTCACCCGACGATCGTTTGCAGAAGGCACTCCAAAAAGGCAGATTTTACGTCGATTGGGGCGTGAGCGACGTCTGGATCATCGATCCTGCCCGGCGAACTGCATGGATGGTCACCCGCGACAATCGTGAAGGAATCGCGGTCCCGCCGGAAGGCAGCCTGACTGCCGGCGAAGACACCCAAATCCCGCTCCCGGAACTCTTCGCTCGACTGAATAAGTTCTTACAAAATACATGGCCACGGTAACGTCTCACCTGTCGCTGGAAGAATTTCACCGGCTCTACGACGGCGTCAAACCCAATCACGAATATTGATACGGTCAGGCGATCCCCAAACCCATGCCCACGCTTTTGCATGGCGCGGTCGAATCAGCCCTGTTTTTTTTGTTGGTCGGTCGCGGCTGGAAGGCGTACTGGGAGGTCACCGTCAGGATGAGCCAGGACAGCGCTCCGGTACCGGACGTGATCGCCACGCGTAAACCAATGACTCAGCCCTACCCTGCTGAGCCCGTCGAAATCTGCGTCGAGGTCCTGTCGCCTGACGATCGTCTTAAAGAGGCCATCGAAAAAGGCAAGCGCTACCTCGCTTGGGGCATCAGCTACGTCTGGATCGCCAACCCCGTCGAGCGCACCGCCTGGGCACTGACGCCGGAAAGCCCGGACGGGATCTGGATTCACCCCGACGGCAGCCTGACTGCCGGCAAAGACACCGAAATCCCGCTCCCGGAACTCTTCGCCCAAGTCGACAAGCTCTTATAAACTTCTCATCCGCGACTTATACCTTTTTGACGGCCACCCCCGTAGCGTGGAAACTGAAATGTCTCCCGCTCGGCTCGAAACGGCGGCCTCTTCCCTTCCCCGGATCGGCCTTCCCCGGATCGCCCTCCGCGCCGGAGACCGGATTGACAACTATCTCATTGAATCCCTCGCCGCCCGCAGCGGAATGGCTTCGATTTTTCGAGCCACCGACCTGCGCTCCGGCCGCCCCGTCGCCATCAAAGTGCCGCATCCCGAAATGGAGAGCGACCCCGTCTTCCTCGCCCGTTTCGAACGCGAAGCCGAGATCGGCGCCGAACTGGATCATCCGGGCATAATGAAGGTTTTCGCCGACGGCCCCCGCACTTGCCTCTACATGGCCATGGAGTGGGTGGAAGGCTGCCCGTTGCGCCGCTTCCTCGGCCCGCGGAAAAAGCTTCCCGCCGACCGCGCCGTGGCCATCACCATTCAGATCTGCCAGGCCCTCGACTACATTCACGCGCACGGCGTGGTCCACCGCGATCTGAAACCCGAGAACATCATGGTCGACGACGCGGACCGCGCCAGGCTCATCGACTTCGGCATCGCTTGGCGCGCCGGTTCCCGTCAGCTGACCTTCGGTTCGCTCTCGCAAATTATGGGCACGCCCGACTACATCTCGCCCGAGCAGGTCTCCGGAAACTCCGGCGATGCCCGCAGCGATATCTACGCCGTTGGTGTGATGCTGTATGAAATGCTCACCGGCGCGACGCCTTTTCGCGGCGTGAATCCGTTCGCGGTAATGAACGACCGGCTCGTAAACAACCCCATTCCGCCGCGCAAACTCGATCCGGCCATTTCACCGCGCCTCCAGGAAGTAATCTATCGCGCTCTGCGCCGCGACCCCGCCGCGCGTTATGCAACCGCCGCCGAATTCGCCTGGGACCTTGAACACCTGGACGGCGTCGATCCCGCCGATCGCCCCGAGCTTCGCGAATGGGACTGGCGGCGCACGCCGGTCCTCAAAAGGATCGCGATGTACCTGGGCCTGGCGCTGATTCCGGTCGTCGTCTTCACCCTGCTAATCGAGGTCGCGCGCCATTCGCCCGATGAAAAAACGCCTGAGAATTCGGCCCGGGAAACGCACTATATAGTCAAGTAACTCGAATGCTCCTTCCGGGGCGGCGCGCGCCCTCTCTGACGCGCCTCCCCGGCCCTCCCATGCCGTTCTCAGCTTTTGCTACTGGCTATGCGCTCGGTCAGCAGCAGGTACCCGGATCGTCAGCGTCCCGACCACTCCTGTCGAAGGGTCGCGCGCCATTACGCGAATCATATTGCCCGTCGCGGGCACTCCCGACGCCCGCAGTCCATACCCATCGCGCAGCACGTCGGCAAGCTGCGCGTCCGTCAAGTCGATCGCCATCGTACGCACCTGCGCGGTTTTTCCGGTAAGAAATCCCAGTTGGATGCTGCCTTTCGAATGCCCTCCTTCGTGAACCATGTGCACGTTGCGCAGATCGACCGCCAGCCGAACCTTGTAGAACCCGGAAGTAGAATCGGGTTCGCACTTCGCGGTGATTCCTATGGCAGTGTCATCGAGCGGGTTCTGGAAAATTTCCGCGACCGTGTTCCGCGGAGGCACAATAACCACCGGCTGTCTGGTGGCAATATAACCGGCCCGGTAAAGAACTTCGAGATGCGCGTGCGCTTTGCCCTCGACTCTTACGGTAAGTCTGTGATACTTGCCGTCGAGAAGCTCTTCCGGCGGATAGTAACCGAGAGTATAAGCGCTGCGGGAATCCTCCTCGGCTCGCTTCACCGCCAGTCCGACATTGGTGGCATCATCGAAACCCTCGCCGCCCGCCGCTTCCCCGAGCTGGTGGGCGGCATGCCGCACCGCCATGATGTCGGATCCAGTCAACACGGTTCGGACCATGACCGGATACAGGTGGATGTCAGCCTGCTGGAACATCAGCATCACAGCCGGGGAGACGGCCGGCGATTCCTTGAGCCAGATCAGATTGCGCCGGCCCGGCATCCCTTCCAGATGACTCACGATGCGCATCAGCGCCTCAGTGGTTGTGAAGTTGTTCATGGCGCCGTAGACCTGCGCCGTAAGTCCCGCCGTGTTGTCGATCGCTCCTTTTGCCATTGCGGCTCCCTTCGGGTCGAAGCGAGCCTGCAGGCCCGTAACCTCGGGGTTGCCGTTCGAGTCTGTGGGAAGATCGGCCATCGCGTCCGCGACGTTAGCAGGCATCAGATCGCGGCCCGAGTCGAGGTGAGTGATCGCCGCAAGCAGTTTCCCCGGATCGTCCGTAAAGTCCTGCAGTACGTGCAGGTTTTTCCCGAGCCAGTAGATCGCGGTGCGGTCGTGCGCGCCCATCCCGCGAACCAATGGGATCAGTGTCTTGGTTTCGTACGCCTTCAGATCGAACCGCGTGTTCAAAACGTCAAAGAGCACGACGGTCGTGTTGGGTACCGGTTCTCCGGTGCGGCTCAGACGATTGGATACCGCGCCCGGCGGCAACGGGACGGTTCGGGTATTCGAGCTTGACTGCCCTGCGCTGAACACGTCAATGCGCTGCGGCTTGCCCTGATCGAGGATCGTGAAATCGTCCCTGGTGAGATTAGTCACTGGACCATTCTTGTTGCGCACCACGACTTCCACTTCGACCAGCCGCGTGCCGGCTTTGAATGTCGGCGTCTGCGGAGCGGACTCCTGAAAAGCTGCGGCGTTCACAGCCAGAAGGGCGATCAGGGCCACTCGCATCATAATCGGATTCTACAGCTTTTACGCCAGCGCCAGATTTGGCTCCGCCGCCGCCGTCAAACGCGCGAATTCGCCTCCACCTGCTCCACCGCTTGGCGCAGCAACTCCTCGATGATCGCTCCTTCCCGTGTGGCGCGCTCCCTCTCTGACGCCTCCCCGGCCCTCCTGTTCCCGCTGGATTCCAAGAGAATCGATGCCGTTCTCAGCTTTTGCTACTGGCTATGGACTCGGGCAGCAGTCGGTAACGGAATCGTCAGCGTCCCGACCACTCCCGTCGAAGGATCTCGCGCCATCATGCGGATGACACCGCCCGTCGCGGGTACCCCCGTCGCTTGGATGTAATAACCGCCGCGCAGAGCCGCCGGGAGTTGCTCATCCGTCACATCAATGGGAATGGTAAGCACCTCCGCTATCCTTCCGCTGAGGAATCCAAGTTGGACGCTGGCTCTCGAATGCCCGTCTTCGTGAACCAGATGCAGGTCATGCAGATCGAAGGTCACCTTGACCTTATAGAGCCCCGCAGTCGAATCCGGTTCGGACTGGGCAGTGATTCCCAGCACGGAAATATCGAGGGGATTCCGGAACGCTTCCGCAATCGGGTCCCGCGAAGGCAGAAAATTCTCCGGCTCCCTGGTTGCAACATAGCCGGGCCGGTAACGAATCTCGGCACGCGCGTTCTCCTCACCTGCGAGTTTTATGGTAAGCCTGTGATATTTGTGGTCGAGCTGTTCTTCCGGCGGATAGAAGCCGAGCGTATAGATGCTGTGGGAATCCTCCTCGGCCTGCTTCACCGCCAGACCGATTTCGGTGGCATCGTCGAAACCCTCGCCGCCGGTTTGTTCGGCGAGTTCGCGGTTCGCTCGCTGGAAGAAGATGACGCAGGGCAAGAGGCAGTGACCGGGGTCTGGGGTCGTGTCGGCGTGTGAGAAGTCTATGCCGTAAGGATTGTAGTCCAAAGATCGCGCCAACACGGAATAAAGGGCGATATGCGACTGCTGCAGCATGCCTGCGAATGACGCTGCCGTCATTGAGTTCTCCATCATCCAGACCAGGTTCCGGCGTCCGGGCATGGCCGAGAGATGGCGAATGATGAGGTCGATCGCCTCGGCCGTCATCGAGGAGTTATTCGCCGCATTCACCTGCGCGACGTTCGCCGCGCTTTCCGCGGTCGATCCGGCGATAGCAGCCTTGAGCCCGGCGGGCATTCTTGCGCCCGTGATGACGTTGCCCTCAGCGTCTGTATTAAAGCCGAACATAGCCTCACGCAGATCCGCGGGCATGAGGTCGCGGCCGGAGTCGACATGCTGCAGCGCGGAAATCAGCTTTGCGGGATCGTCGGTGAATTCCTGCAGCACGTGCAGGTTGCTGCCCAGCACGTAGATCGCGACATGTTCGTTGCGATCCATTCCGCGTATGAATTTGACGAGAGCCTTACGCTCATATTCCCTGAAATAGATGCTCGTGTTGAGCTGATCGAAAAGGACGGCGGTGTAGCCGTCACGAGCATTCGCGTTTGACGAGCCGCGGTTGGACACGGCGCCCGCCGGAACCGGCACGGCCTGCTCATTCGGCTCCGACGGGCCGGCGTGAAAAACGTCGATACGCCGCGGTTTGCCCTGATCGAGGACCGTGAAGTCATCTTTAGTCAGATTGGTTACCGGACCATTCCTGTTGCGAACGACGACTTCCACTTCGACCAGCCGCGTGCCGGTCTGAAATGTGGGCGTCTGCGGATCGGGCTTTTGAAAAGCTGCGGCGTTCGCCGCCAGTACGGCGATCAGGGCCACTCGCATCATAATCGGATTCTACAGGTTTTTATGCCAGAGCCAGATTCGGCTCCGCCGCCGCCGTGAAAGGCGCGAACTCGCCGCGACGGAACTTCGGGAACGCTGCCGCCGCAATCATCACGGCGTTATCTGTGGAAAGCGCCGCTGTCGGAAAAAACACAGGCAATCCCACGCTCGCCTGCGTAGCCGCCGCGCGCAATCCCGAGTTGCACGCGACGCCTCCCGAGATGATCAGTGAGCGAACGTCGTCCACCCGCTCCACCGCTCCCGCCGCATGCCGCAGCAACTCCTCCACGATCGTGTATTGAAAACTCGCCACCAGATCGCGCGTGCGTTGCGGCGTCACCTCAAGCCATTCTTTGAGCGACGGCGCAGGCTTCTCCCGCAGCAGACGCTTGCGGATTTCAATCTCCTCGGCCATGTCGTGGCTCTCCACCCAGCGCACCACCGCCGTCTTCAACCCGCTGAAGCTGAAATCGAGCTTATTGCCTTTCATATGCGCGATGGTGAAGCGAACCGCGCGGGGATCGCCATAGGGCGCGATGCGATCGATCACCGGTCCGCCGGGATAGCCGAACCCAAGCAGCTTGGCGGCCTTGTCGAAAGCCTCGCCCGCGGCGTCGTCGCGCGTTTTGCCGAGAAGCCGGTAAGAACCTTCCGCGCGCGCTTCGAACAGATGCGTATGCCCGCCGCTGACGATCAGCGCCAACGCCGGAAACACGACCGGATTGCCGCGCTGACACGCTTCGAGGATCACAGCGTGGATATGTCCCTCGATATGATTCACCGCGATCAACGGCATGCCTGTGGCGAACGCGATCGCCTTCGCATAAGTCAAACCCACGAGCAGCGATCCCGCGAGGCCGGGTCCCGAAGTCGCCGCGACGGCGTCCAGATCGCCGAACCGAAGCCCCGCCAGTTCCAGCGCTTCCCGCACCACCGGAACGACGGCGCGCAAATGTTCCCGTGACGCCAGCTCCGGAACCACGCCCCCAAACTTGCCGTGCACCGAAAACTGGCTGGCGACCACGGACGAAAGCACGCGCGTCTCGTCTTCAATCACGGCCGCGGCGGTTTCATCGCAAGAACTCTCGATTGCCAGGATACGGGTCAACTTACCACTCTATCCCCGATATCCGGACAAGCGGTTTTGGCGCCTATCGTGCCCTGCGTAAGCGCGGAGGCCCAACAAATGAAGACCATTACCGGTGTCTTTTCGTCCATACCCGAGCTGGAACGCGCCATACGCGAGTTGCACGAAATCGGCGTTCCCGACGCCGCCATCAGTGTGATTTTGGGAAACGAGGAAAATCGCCATCGCGAGTATATCGAGAAATCGAAACAGGCCTCCAGAACGACGGGAGCGGCGGTCGGATCGGGCGCGTCTTTCGGCGGAGGCTGCGGAATCGTGGCCAGTCTGGTGGCTCTCGCGATTCCCGGCGTCGGCCCGATTCTCGCGGGCGGCGCGATTGTGACCGTTCTTGCCGGTTTGGGTATTGGCGCGGGTGGTGGCGCGCTGATGGGCGCCTTCCACAATATGGCGATATCGCACGAGCAGGCGCCGCTCTATGAAGAGGCCGTGCGCCGGGGCGAATTGCTGCTTGTCGTCGAGGTCGATGAGGAAATGGAACGCGAGGTGGTCGATCTGATGACGGTCAATGGAGCGCGCAACCTGGAAGACATGGCCGACACGTGGACCAGGGAAGGATGGAAAGGCCCCAAAGCCGATCCGCACCCATACGTCTATATCGATACGCTGAAAAACCACGAGATGCCGGAAACGGTTACCGAGCCCGTCAAATCTCCCAAGTGAACGCCTCGATTTCTTCCTCTTTTCGGCGCGCGGAATCCACGCGGTCGCAGACCATGGCCAGCGTCGTCGAGTCCAGAATCTTCGAAATGGCGTCCCGCACTTCCCGCATCACGATTCTGGTGCCGCAGGTCTCGATGTCGATGCATTCGTCGCATTTGCGGAAGCGGGTTTCGCTTGCGCACGGCAGTGGCGCCAGCGGCCCCTCCACCATGCGAATCACCGACCCGATCGTGATCCGGTCCGGCGGCTGCACCAGCGTATAGCCGCCGCCTTTGCCTTTCTTGCTCTCCACCAACCCGGTGGATTTCAGCGACAGCAGAATCTGTTCCAGAAATTTCTTCGGAATCGCCTCGTCTTCGGACAAACGGGCGATCAGGGTCGGACCGTGACCGTAATCGCGCGCCAGAGCGTAAAGCGCGCGCAGGCAATATTGGGTGCGCTTGGAAAGCTGCCTCACACTCTACCGCGATTTCTTCAGCTCCGCCTGCAGCTGGCGAAACGCCGAATCCTCGAACGTGGTCTTGATCCTCTCTCGTCCCTGGCCCAGCGGATCGCCAGGCGTCGGCCCCTGCATTTTCAGGCAATAGCCAAGCATCGCCGTGGCCTCCTGATCCTTCGGAGACCGCTCCAGCGCGGAACGGAAATTAGCCGCGGCCAACGCGAATTTACCCTGCCTCCAAAGCGAATACCCGACATTGAACCAGTAATCCGGATCGGTTTCGTCTCCTTCGAGAGCCTTGTTGAAATCCTGCGTCGCCGAAGCATTATCGTTCTTACGCGACAGCGCCGCGCCCAGATCGTTGAAAACCTCGTTCAACGGAATCTCCGCCGCCACCATTTTGAACTGGTCGATGGCCCCGTCGTAATCGCTTTGGTAATACTTGCAGAGACCGCGGAAAAACGCCGCTTCGAGGAAATGCGAATCGCCCTTTGAGACCTTCGCCAGCCAAAGCCCGGCGGTCTTGTAGTCCTTCTTGCCGAAGGCCATGCGCCCAAGTTGGAAATTGGGCTCCGAAAAATGCTCGTCGAGCCGCGCGGCCTGCGTAAACAGCTTCACCTTCTGGTCTTCGCCGGACGCCATCAGGCCGCGGACATAGCTTTCCATCGCATCCACGCGCACCGGCTTGCGGTCATGCTCGAACTCATCCTCCGAAGGCGCATCCTCGGGCGAGAGATCGTGCAGCACCACCCATGCGAGTTTGGTCTGCATCTGGCTGAGGTTCTCCAGCGGACCCTCCTGTGCAAACTCCGGGCCCTCGCGAAGTTTCTTCAGATCGATGATCCGCACCACGAGCCGGATGTTCGATTTGAGGTCGGTGGTCTGCGCATCGGCCGCGGAAATCTGCAATTCGCCATAAACGATCCGCCCCGCGTCCAGCGCCTCGCCGATCTTCAGCACCGATGCCTTCGTCAGAACCACGCCGGTCCGCAGCGAAAGCCGATGGTAAACCTCTTCGCGGTCATCGCGCGAAAGCACCAGCAGCCCTGTGGTGCTCAGAGCTTCATGGATAGTCTCGGCGACGCTCTCGCCGATCCAATCGAGGTTCGATTGTTTGCTTTCATTCACATTGAACAAAGGAAGCACCGCCACCGTATCGGCGGCGCGGCATAGCGACGTGGCCAGCAGTAATAAAGCGAACAGATTGCGCACTACACTCTCAGGTTACCGCTTGATGACACGCGGTCCGCATGCACAAACGATTGCACGCGATCCTCCACCTTCGCCGCGACCGCGGGATCGTCGCCGAAGCCCGCGAAAATCTCGATTCCCGGCTCCTGCCGAAACCAGGTCATCTGGCGTTTGGCGTAGCGCCGGGTCTCCCGCGTCGCGTAAAACAGCGCATCTTTGCTCGAATTGCTCGAAAGCCCCCCATTTATCGCCTGTAGCGCCTGCTTGTAGCCGATCGATTCGAACGGCTTGCAATTCGGCGAAAACCCGCGGGCGAGGATCGACGTTATCTCTTCGATCAACCCGCGCGCGAACATAGCCTCCATGC
>JASHSD010000616.1 GCA_030036985.1 Bryobacteraceae bacterium | reverse complement strand
TGTACGACCGCAATCGCGAGAAGCAGCGCGTCGTCCATTACGACGACATCCCCCCGGTGCTGCGCGACGCCGTCCTCTCCGCCGAGGACAAGCGCTTCTTCCAGCATTCCGGCTTCGATCCCGTCGGCATCGTCCGCTCCGCTTGGGTGGACGTTCGGCAGCACAGGAACGCACAGGGCGGCTCCACGCTTTCCATGCAGCTGGCGCGCGACATGTTCCTCACGCCCGAGCGCAGCTGGCGGCGCAAGCTGGCGGAAATGATGATCACGATGCAGCTCGAACAGAAGCTCACCAAGCAGCAGATCTTCGAGATGTATTCGAACGAAGTCGATCTCGGCTATCGCGGCAGCTTTACCATCCGCGGTTTCGGTGAAGCGGCGCAGACTTACTTCGGCAAGGACATTCGGTCGCTTAGCCTGCCCGAAGCGGCGACCCTCGCCTCCATCGTGCGCGGCGCCAGCTACTACAATCCGTATCGCCATCCGGACCGCGTCGTCGAACGCCGCAACGCCGTTCTCGCGCTCATGCGCGGCAATGGTTTCATCAGCGATCGCGACTACGCCGTGGCGGTCAATACGCCGCTTAAGCTGGTGACCGGGCCAGCCGATTCGACCGAGGCGCCTTACTTCGTCGACCTGCTTAACGACGATCTGGAGAAGCGCTTTCCCGGCTACGATTTTCAGGCCCGCTCGGACAAGATATACAGCACGCTCGACCTCGATCTGCAGAAGGCCGCCAATGAAGCCGTCGCCATCGGCATGAAACAGGTGGACGATCTGGTGCGCAGACAGAGGCGGTTCAAGAACCAGCCGTTCGTGGCGCCGCAGGTCGCACTGATTGCGCTCGATCCGCACACCGGCGAAATCAAGGCCCTGATCGGCGGCCGCAATTACGGCGCGAGTCAGTTAAACCACCTGCTCGCCGAGCGTCAGCCCGCTTCCACCTTCAAGCCGTTCGTTTATGCCGCCGCGCTGAACACCGCGGTAGCCGGAGGCACACGCACTCTGACGCCCGCCACCATCGTGGTGGATGAGCCGACCACGTTCGAATTCGACGGCCAGGAATACACGCCCAACAACTTCGAGCACGAATATTTCGGCCCGGTGACCCTGCGCAAAGCGCTGGCAAAATCGCTGAACGTCGCCACCATCAAGGTTGCGGAAATGGTCGGCTACAGCACGGTGGTGAATCTGGCGCATCGCGCGGGCATCAGCGAGGATGTTAAAGCCACGCCTGCCATGGCCATCGGCTCTTATGATGCGACGCCGTTCGAGATGGCCGGCGCCTGGACCGTCTTCGCCAACCACGGCGTGCGCGTGCAGCCTTCCTTTGTTTCGCTCATCAAGGAACCCAACGGAAAAGTTCTCCTCGACCAGAAGGCGGTGACGAAGACGGTGCTCGATCCCAGAGTCGATTACCTCCTGGTCAACATGCTCGAAGAGGTGCTGCGCAGCGGCACTGCAGCGAGTGTTCGCGCGCGCGGCTTCACGGCGCCGGCGGCGGGCAAAACCGGCACCGAGCACGACGGCTGGTTCGCCGGGTTCACCTCCAATCTGCTCTGCATCGTCTGGGTGGGTTTCGACGATAACCGCGAGCTCGATCTCGAAGGCGCGCATTCGGCGCTGCCGATCTGGACGGAGTTTATGAAGCGCGCGGTCGCGCTGCGCCGCTATTCGGATGTGAAACCATTCGTGGCGCCGGATGGCGTGGTGACGGTCACCATCGATCCCGAATCCGGCATGCTCGCAACGCCTCAATGCCCCGAGCAGGTCCCCGAAGTGTTTATTTCGGGAACGGAGCCGGTGGCCCTCTGCCCGCTGCATGGCGGCAAGGGCGATCGCACCAACGTGACCGGTTGGGAAGTATCTTCCCCGAATGCTCCGGCCGGGACGGCTCCGGCGGCGCAGCCGCAACCGTCGCTTGACGCGCTTCCGCCGCGGCGCGATAACCCTACTAATGTGTCCAGCGCGGAGGCGCCCACGACTCAGACGCCGCCGCCACCCGACCAGACCCAGAATCCTCCCCCAAAGAAAAAGAAAAAGGGCTTCTTCGGCAAATTGAAGGACATATTTAAATGAAGACGCTTCTGTTTTCCTTGCTGTTTGTGGGTACGGCCGCCGCCCAGGCGACGACTCCCGTGAAGCTGAGCCCACAGGATCGCGGCGATCTTTACATGGTGCGGAAGCGGTACCGGGACGCGATCGACGCCTACCGCGCGGGCGGACAGACGGCGGTTCTGTGGAACAAAATCGGTATCGCGTATCACCAGTTGGGCGACCTGAACGCCGCCCAAAAAAGCTACCAGCGGGCTATCAAACTGGATAAGAAATACGCCGATGCGGTGAACAACCTTGGCACGATCTATTACGCGAAGAAGAAGTACCGGGGCGCGATTTCGCGCTACCGGAAGGCGATCGGGATCATGCCCGATTCGGCGACTTTCTGGAGTAATCTCGGCACGGCCTGGTACGCCCGCGGCAAATACGACGAAATGACGAAAGCCTACACGCGGGCTTTGCAGCTCGATCCGGATGTCTTCGATACGCGCGGAACCGTCGGCACGCGCATGCTGGACCGGAGCGTCGCCGACCGCGCCCGCTATCACTACGAACTGGCGCGCCTGTACGCCGCCGCGGGCAAGAACGAAGAGGCCCTGCAGTACCTGCGCAAGGCCCTCGAAGAAGGGTTCAAAGACAAGGACAAGCTGCAGGTGAAGGAATTCACCACACTGCGCGAGACTCAGGGGTATAAGGACCTGATGACGCAGGAACCCCGCGTCCTGTAGCACATCGGACACGCGACTTCAGCCGCGTCCCCCCACAGGCTTCAGCCTGTGTTGACGCGACTGAAGTCGCGTGTCCCCCGTTAAACCTGTTCTTTCGCGCAAAAACGGTCGAACGCATCCCTCAGCACCTGCGCGATCTGGAACGCGTCGCGCCTTTCGATATCGCTGCGATGCATCATGAACACCGGCTTTCCGTCGCGGAAGAGCGCGATTGAAGGCGACGACGGCGGATAATCCGACAGAATCGAGCGCAGGTGGGCCACCGCGGCGTCGTCTCCGCCCGCGAATACCGTGGCCGCTTTGTCCGGCCGCACGCCATGTTTCAGCGCCATGCCGACTCCCGGACGCGCCTTGCCCGCAGCGCAGCCGCAGACCGAATTGATCACCATCAGCACCGTGCCGCTGCCCGGCGCGAGCGCGCGATCCACCTCGGCGGGCGTGCGCGTTTCTTCCACCCCGTATTGCGTCAGGTCTTCCCGCATGGGAATGAGCAGTTGTTGAGGATAAGCCATCTCAACTAAACACTACCAGATGGGGCAGCCACAACGCGCGCGCGAGCAGCCATGCGGCCCCGATCAGCCATCCCCAAAGCGCCTGATATTCACGGTTTTTGCGGTAAAGCGCGGGCGAAAAACGATCGGGCCCGAATTGTGACGGCCATCGCGGAATCAGCAGCGGCACGCGCGCGGCGAATTCGGGATAGCCGGGAAGGATGGCAGTGAGATGCTGTTCCTCCAGCTCGATCGCCGGCAGATATACGAGCAGGAACAGCGCGGTGAACAGCAGCGCCAACCCGATGCTGCGGGCCGCCGCCGCCAGCCCGAGCGCCGTGATCAGTGTCCCGAGGTAGAGAGGATTGCGGGTGAACGAATAAGGCCCCGATGTGGCCAGGCGCTGATCTTTGGCCAAGTGGCCGGCGGCCCAGGCGCGGCAGGCGAGTCCTGCGGCCGAAAGCGGCAGGCCGATGGCGAGCGATTCCGGGTCGGGGTTCGGGAACAGCGCGAACGCCGCCATCATGACGAACCCGGCCGGTACGCGCAGGCGGGCGACGGCATCGGCATAGCGCTTCGGGAACCAGTGCCGCCGCATCCGCCCTAAATGCCCCATGTGGGGCCAGGGCTTCGGCCCTGCAGCCGGGCTTCTGCCCGGCCTTTCTGATATAGAGTTCGGCGGGGACACGCCATTAAATGCCCACGGCGGAACTGACGCGCGCGGCCAACGCGGCGAAGACCTGCTCGGGTCCGATCGCCCGCATGGAGGCGTCGATCGTCGCGCCGCGCCGGTGCGTCGTGCGCGAGCCGGACATGCGGAAGACCTGAAAATCCCCGACGTAGGGACCGTTGCGAATCGGATCGGTGGGGCCGAAAATGGCTACGCCGGCTTTATTCAGCGCGGCGGCAAGATGCAGCGGGCCGCTGTCGACGCCGACCACCAGCGCGGCGCGTCGCGTGGCGTCGATCAGGCCCGGAATGCCGCTTTCGTGCGCCAGCGTTCCAGGCACTTTGGGCACGGCTCCCGGAGCGCCGTTCAGAACCAGCGGCATTCCGAGCTTCTCGCGCAGCATTCCGGCCAGTTGTTCGTAGTATTCGAGCGGCCACTGCTTCGACGCCCATCCCGCCAGCGGACTGGCCAGCGCGAACGGCGCGTCGGGCAAGCGGCCTTCGGGGGCCCCGGCGGGAAGCGGAAAAACCCGCACCAGATTCGTCGCACCCGCGCCCGCCGCGAGATCGAGCGCCTGATCCACCACGTGGATGGCGTTGCTGGGCACGCGCGTCGAATAGAAGAATCCCGCCGGACGCTCGCGCACCACGCGCGGACCGAATCCGGCGATGCGTTCGGGCCCGGCCAGATGCGCGATCACCGCGGATTTGGTGAGGCCCTGGAAATCGACGGCCAGATCGTAGTGGCGCGACCGCAGTTCGGCTTTCGTGCGGCTCCAGGACAGCGGGTCGTCGCGGCGAAACACGACAATGCGATCGACGAAGCCGTTGCCTTCGAGCAGCGGAACCCACTTCGGTTCGACGACCCAGGTCACCTGCGCCGCGGGGAAACTGTGCTTGAGCGATGCGGCTCCGGGAAGCGAATGGATGATGTCGCCCATCGCCCCGAGACGGACAATGAGAATGCTTTTCACCTCTTGCGGCAACTATAGAGTCTAACAGGAGGAGGATGGCAGGGCACTCGAACGCAAAAACCAGCGGCCTCTATGACCGGCGCGACGACGATGTAAGCTTAGACGAGGTGGCGCGGATCGGAATTTGAAAAGGCCCGAGAAGGAAGGCCTGCGCGTTACACCCTTTCCGACGAGATGTTACGACGCGTGTTTCTGAAGAAGACTGGCCGGGCCTCCGTCGGCGCTTCCCTTTTTCCCCTGGCGATATATGCGCAGCGCGATGTGGACGCGTGGGATCACATGGTCGCCGATATCGAACGACAACTGCCGCGGTTGCTTATGGAAGCGGCCGTTCCTGGAGGGTCCATCGCCGTCATCAGAGATGCAAAGCTCTTTTGGCGTCGCGGCTTTGGCGTAGCTAACGCCACCTCCGGACGGCGCGTCGATCCTGATACGGTGTTCGAAGCGGCTTCCATGAGCAAACCGGTATTTGCGTACCTGGTCATGAAATTGTGCGAGAAAGGGGTATTGGATCTCGATATTCCTCTGACGAAGTACACGCCCGAACGATACATTAGCAATGATCCACGGCTCGATTTGATTACTGCGCGTCGAATCCTTTCGCATACGAGCGGTTTTCAGGATTGGAGATCGACGAAGGACCCGATAGGCATCCACTTCACTCCCGGTGAAAAGTTCATGTACTCGGGAGAGGGCTACAGCTATCTGCAGCTGGTCGTCACCCGTTTAATTGGCCACGTCAACCAGAACGATTGCGCTAAATACGAAGCTGGCCTGAGGGTTTGCGGCACCGACTTCGATACTTACATGAAGACGAATTTGCTCGTGCCTTTCGACATGAAATCCAGTGGGTATCTTTGGCCTCCGGATTTCAACCGACGTCGGGCGCTGCCGCACGACTCCAAAGGCAAGCCGATTCCTAAGTCCGAACCAACGCCGCCCGACGTGGCACGTTACGGAGCCGCAGGTGGGTTGCTCACGACGCCCAGCGACTATGCAAGGTTCATGATTCAGATCATGGCCCCCGGCAGGGTTGACGCCTTTCATCTTTCTCGGGCGAGTGTGAAGCAAATGATTCAACCCCAGGTCAAAGTCTCGGATATGCCGTTACCTGTCTCGTGGGCGCTCGGGTGGCGCATCCTGCATGCTAAAAATGGCGACATTGTCTCTCACGATGGCGGTGACTCCGGATTTCGGACGTTTGGTGGAATGTCTGTTGCGCGAAAATCCGGATTCGTGATCATGACGAATGGCAACAACGGCGGAACTGTCATCAACAAGCTTCTGTACGGAGAAATGCTGCAACCTACAGGCGTAGCACTGCCGGAGCTTGCAAGCTCTCAGTAGTGAGACGCTCTCTCTTCGTGTGATAACGAAGTGGTTATCACACACGAAAGGGAGCGGTCGGACGCAGCGGGGCCTTCGGACTTGCGCTTGGCGCGCAGTTCCCTTCCAGTCTCGATGATGGCCCGGCGCCGTTACGGGATCGAGCGAGTCCAGAAACGCGGCCTGCGCTCTCTTCACCGCCTGCCAGCGCTCTCGCGACGCGTCAAGCAGTTTGCAGCCTGCGATGATAGCTCCTGTATGGAAGCGGAAAATCACGGCATTCTGATCGATGCCGACGCCGGACCCGGCATCCTGCACGGGCTCTCCGGCGTGATCGCCGAGCATCGCGGAGACATCGGCACGGTTTCGATCATCGAGAACACCGGCGCGGGCGCGCGCGTGTATTTCGAGGTGACCACGCCCGCGTGGGAGGCGATGATGCGGGACCTGCGCGCCCTGCCGATCGTGCGCAGCCTCGATGTCGTGAAGAGCATGCAGGAGATCTACGGCAAACGGATCATCATCATGGGCGGCGGCGCGCAGGTGGGCCAGGTGGCGATGGGCGCGATCGTGGAAGCGGACCGCCATAACATTCGGGGCGAGCACATCTCGATCGACACGATTCCGCTGGTGGGGGAGCATCAGCTTGCCGATGCCGTGCGCGCGGTGCCGCGCCTGCCCCGCGCGAGAGCGCTGGTGCTGGCCGGTTCTCTGATGGGCGGCGAGATCGAAATCGCGGTACAGGAAGTGCGCCGGACAGGGCTGCTGGTGATCAGCCTGAACATGGCCGGCAGCGTTCCCGATGCGGCCGACCTGGTGGTGACCGATCCGGTACAGGCCGGCGTGATGGCGGTGATGGCGGTCGCGGATACGGCGAAGTTCACCGTCGAACGCCTGAAGCGCCGCGTGTTCTGATTTTTCTGTCACAAGCCCCACATCCCAAGCGTTGAATCATAACAAGAGATCCCGGCCTGGCTCTCGATTGCATCGGCGTCTTCTCGATCGCTTTTCTAAACACCATGCGCCGGACAATCGGCCAGGACGACCGGTCCGACGTGGATTGGGAGATCGAGGCAGCGGCCACCGAGTGCGACGGCGACAAAACCGGCCCAAATAGTGCTCTTTCATACCGACGGCTGACAATAAACTCATTTTCGGCCTTGCATTCGCGCCGTCACCAGGGTAGTCTCCGTGTTGTGCCGGACCGGGACAGGCGAGCAACGGATTTATCCGATATTAGCGACCTCCAATCCACAACTACAGCCACATATGAGCGAATAAACAGCTCTGTCTCCTGCGTTATTACCCGTTTTGAACTGTGTTCAGCCTTTAGTACCTCTATATCTGAATCATCGCGTTTCCTGGCAGGAAATTTTCGGGGATCTGCGCGCGGAGCAATATCCACAGGCCTTCGGGCGCACTTTGACACGAGGTCCAACTTTTCGAAAATTGCTCCCTGTTTGGTTCCGGCTACGCCGGTTTAGGCTTCCGTTTTTTCTATTGTTATTCCGCAAAATTCGAGCCGAAGCGTTCGCGCTTGTCCCAGGGCACATTACGAGCGCTTTTCTTATAGAGAACCTCCGGACTTTTTATAGCCTGCCGCTATGGGCAAACGACGAGGCCTTCGCGGATTTCGGCCGGGTCCATCGCCATGTGATCGCGTGCCGGTGGGCATTCCGAAGTGTTCGTAGAATTGACTCGCGTCCGGCAATTTGGTCTGCGCAATTCAGGTTACTGGCCGTGGGTCACAACCTCAATTGGCGGGGAGTTGATTTTGGATCGATCTCGGTGCGCGAAGAGTCTTAAGTGCATTAACTGAATTATTCACATGGTTGCTGATTTAACGCTAATCGTTCAGCTTGCACTCGGGGGTGCATTCGCGTTTGCCGTAATCGGGAAGTTAAGGGCCCCATTCAGGTTTGGTCAGGCGGTCTCGGAGTACGGAATACTCCCACGTCAGGTCGCGAGCATCCTGGGGATTGTTT
>JASHSD010000615.1 GCA_030036985.1 Bryobacteraceae bacterium | reverse complement strand
GGACCCCAGCGCTATATCGAGCGGCAGGGACATCCCCGGCTGCGCATGCGCCACGCTCCGTTTCCCATTGACCAGGCCGCGCGCGATCGCTGGATTCAGTTGATGAATAACGCGCTGGCGGAAGCAGCCCTTCCACAGGAGCCGGAAGCGGTGCTGCGCGAGTTTTTCGCAGGCGTCGCGACCTTTATGATCAATCGCGCCGAATAACGTGGCGCATGTTGTGGGGCGGCCTTCGGCGCTGTCGAGGATGGGGCTGCGGCCCACAAAGTGTGATGAAATCCCGCGTGGGTGTGGGGTCAGGGCTTCGGCCCTGCCGACGGGTTTTCGCCCGGCATTTTTGCCCCGAACTCGACGGGCTTCAACGGTGCAGCCGCCGATTCTTTGCTATCGAAACCGACGCAGGCGTATTTGAAGCTGCACCGGGCAAAGTGCCTGCGCCACATTACTCGGTCGACGGCCAACCGCGCTGCGTGTCCTTCGGCAGGATGCGGAAGAACGCGTTGATGGCGTGAATTTCGCCGCCCCAGACCTTGAACGCCTCAAACGTCACCAGCGCATTGCCTGGGCCGTATGAGTGCGTATCGCCGAAATTCATCCACAGGAGCACGATGCCCGCGTCCTCGTCGACCGCGGCCACGCTCGGCTTCACGTCCGGATGCAGCATGATCTTCTGCGTGAACATGCCGGGGCAGTTCGCGCGCGGGCACCCTTCGCCCGCAATGAACGTGCCGTTCTCGACGCGGTATGCTTCCTTCGCGAAGGGTGTTTTGGCCTGGGTGAAATTGCCGATGCGCAATCCCTCGGGATAACGCAACGCGGCGCGGATCATCTCCGCTCGCAGCATGCGTTTGCCGGCGGGAACGGGCGCGCTCATCCCCGGCAGCGGCTTCTCCAGCGAATCCGGCTTGAACCGCGAATTGGGCGTGATGCGATCCACCAGCGTCTCTATGCCTGTGATCTTTCCGTTCCCGACCCGCAGCACCACCGAGTAGAGAATCTGCGCGTTTTCTTCGAGCAGCATCACGTGCGAGGCGGCGATCTGCTTCTCCACGTCGATGTAATCCTGGCGGAAGTCACCCTTCCCGGTCACCGTCTTCCAGAGTCCGTCGCCGAGCTTCAGGTCCTTCGAATCTTCGGTGAACCGCGCGCTTGCAGCTAAGGGCAACCGCGACGGGTCGTGCGCCACCATGGCGTCCACGTAGGTCGTGATCATGCCCTTGAGGCAGGCTCGGTCGCAATCGGCGGCCTGGGCGCCGCTCGCTGTCATCGCAGCCAAGACCAAAAACGCAGCTGGAAGTCTCTTCATACCGGATGCTCCTTGACGGATGATACTTCATGAAGAACGCCGAAGCGCGGCGCCGTCAATACAAGGCGAAGGCCGGGTCGAAGAACATCGAGCTGGCCTTCCATCCACGAAGGGGCAAGCGTCGGCATGAGTGCCGACGCGGCAGACACACGAGTGTCTGCGCCACGGTTTTCAGGCGATCAGATCGTGCAGAACGTTGCCGGCGACGTCCGTCAGCCGGAAATCGCGGCCGCTGTACCGATAGGTCAGCTTCAGATGGTTGATGCCCATCAGATACAGGATGGTCGCATGGATGTCATGCACGTGGACCGGCTTCTCGATGGCCTTGAAGCCGAAGTCGTCCGTCGCGCCGTAGATCGTGCCGCCTTTCACCGCGCCGCCCGCAAGCCACATGGTGAACCCGAACGGATTGTGATCGCGTCCGCGCTTCGCCCCATTCGCCATGCCGCCCACTTCGCGAACCGGCGTGCGTCCGAATTCGGAACCGCACACCACGAGCGTCTCGTCCCACAGGCCGCGCGTCTTCAAATCCTTGATCACGGCGGCGAAGGCCTGATCTGAATTCTTCGCGTTGACCTTGTGGGCAAAGATGTCGGCGTGCGCGTCCCACGGATCGCCCTTTGAATAATAGAGCTGAACGATGCGAACGCCTTTTTCGACAAGACGAACGGCGGTCAGCGCGCCGCGGGCGACGTCGCCCGGACCGTACAGGTCGAGCGTGGCCTGGGACTCTTTGCGGATGTCGAAAACCTCCGGCGCTTCGGTCTGCATCCGGTATGCGGTTTCCATGGACGAGATTACAGCCTCGATCTGCGGATCCGGAGCCTCGCCCTGCGCCCGGATCTGTTCCAGCTTGTCGAGCAGATCCAGTTCGCGGCGCTGCTCGGTCAGGGTGAACTTCGGATTGTTGACGTAGTTCAGGATTTTCTTCGGGTCGAAATTCTTCTCGACGACGACTTTTTGAGGCTTGCCGTCCTTGCTCTTGGGCTCGGGCGGAGCGTCCTGCGGGACGCTGCGCTTGTTCGAAATGTAAGTGCCCTGATTCACCGCGGGCAGGAAGCCGTTGCTCCAGAGCGGCGGACCCACGGTAGTCGGAATATCGGGACAAAGCACCACGAAGCCCGGCAGGTTCTTGTTCTCTGTGCCTAAGCCATAAGTCAGCCAGGCACCCATGGAAGGACGGCCGGCCTGGTTGGCGCCGGTATTGAGCATCAGGCATGAAGGTTCGTGGTTCGGGATTTCCGTATAGACCGAACGGACCCAGCAGATATCGTCGGCGACTTCGCCCAGATGCGGCCAGAGTTCGCTGATTTCCATCCCCGAGTGCCCGTATTTCTTGAACGTGAACGGCGACTTCATCAGTTCGCCGGTTCGCCGCTCGGTATGGATCGATCCGCCGGGCATCGGCTGCCCGTCGTATTTCGTCAGCATCGGCTTCGGATCGAATGCGTCGATCGTGGAAAGACCGCCGTTCATGAACAGAAAGATGACACGCTTGACCTTCTGGGGGTAATCGAGCTTTGCCACGCCCATGCCGCTTTCGGCGGAGGTCAACCCGGTTGGGCTCAGTCCCGCGGCCTTCATCGATTGTTCGAGCATTCCGGCAAATGCCATCATGCCGAAACCGTTGCCCACGCGCCGCAGCGCGTCCCTTCGGGTGAGTGGAGTTCCTGCTTTATGGAGAAACATTCAGTACGGGTCCTTTCGTTGATGAATATGTCAATTGATGAATATGAATTCGCTTGAGCTGAGCAGAAGCTTGGCGTAACGGCCCCAAACTGTCGGCTCATATTTGACCTCGACGGCTTTCGCCTGGCCACCGCGGCGGGCACCGCCGCCGAAGCCCATGCCCATGCCGCCCATCATCCCGTTGCCCATCGGCGCATTCGCGTCGGCGGGCGCGCCGGCATCATCGGGAGTCGCCGCGCTTGCCTCGGTTTCCGGAGACTTATCCTCGGATTTTGCGTCTTCTTTACCCTCGGCTTTGTCGTCGGACTTCAACGACTCTTTTTCTTGCGCTCCAGGTTCTTCCGCTCCGGGCTTCGCGTCGGCTTTGGATACCATTGCGGCTCCGTCGGCCGCAGCCGGCCAGCCACCGCGGCCGGGACGCCCTCCCGTGTCTTTCGGTTTGTTTTTTTCCTCGTCGTAGTCCTTCATCGGCTCGGTCTTCAGGAAGTCGAGGCCAAGCTGAATTTCCGCCTCTTTGGGATCTCTGCCGTAGACCAGGCTGTAGAGTTTGCGGATGCGCGCGCGATTGTCCGGCTCGGCGGCCACGCGCTTATAGAGGTCTTCGGCCTCGATCTGCATGAAGTCGCTGTTCATGAGGAACAGGCGCTGCAGAGGCACGGTGGTGGTGAAGCGTTTCTCGGCGCTGATATTCGGCGGCGGGAAATCGAAGAGCTGAAGATAAGAGTCCAGCTTGTAGCGGCTCACTTTGCCATAAATGGTGCGCCGGTGATCGAGCGGCGTAAGATCCTGCGACGGACCGCCCACGACGCTGTCGTCGAGATCGCCCGCGACATCGAGGACGGAATCGCGAATCTCTTCGGCGTCCATGCGCTTGCGCGTGGCGCGCCAGTAGAGCCGGTCGCCGGAGTCCTTCGCCGAGGCTTCCTTATCGTCGTCGGTCGAAAGCTGGTAGACCGCGCTCAACATGATTTCGCGCTGCAGCTTCTTGATCGACATGCCGTCCTTCACGAACTCGTTGGCCAGGTATTCGAGCAGCTCGGGATCGGTCGGGCGTTCGCCGCCGAAGCCGAAGTTGCTCGGCGTGTCGACAATGCCGGTGCCGAAATCGCCGCGCCAGATGCGATTCGCGATAACGCGCATGGCGATCGGCTGTTTGACGATCAGCTCGGCCAGTTCGAGCCGTCCGCTGCCTTCATTCAGCGGAACCGGCGGACCGTTTGAAAGAATGCTGAGGAAGTGCCGCGGCACCACGGGGCCCAGCGTCAGGGGGTTGCCGCGGATCGCCAGATTAATATCCACCGGGTGTTCGGAATCCCTCACGCCGTGGACAAAGGGGAACTCGGGGGCGGCCTTCTTGCGCAGAGCCGCCAGATCGTCCTCAAGGGCTTTCAGACGCGCCTGCGATTCCGGTCCCAGACGGCTCTCAAGACCCCAGCCGCGGAACATCAGAACGCCCGGATTGCCTTGCCGCCCACCGGCAGCCGCCACAAGCGCCGGGTCGTCGTCGTCCCGGAGCTCCCGCTGGAAGATTTCCGTGTAGAAGCTGTTCTGTTGTTCGGGGAGAGACTTGAGCCGCAGCAATGCGCCGGGATTGAAATCCTTGTTCGAGACGAAGTTGCTGGGTTTGTCGGTGCGGCGCTTCGGCCTGTCGCCGTCCACGTCCTTGTCGGTGATGACGCGGTTCTGTTCATCGACATCGTCGTGCGCGGCGGTCACATCGACGATTTCCTGCTGGAATTGGTCGGCGAGCTTTTTGGCTTGCTGCTGGGTTCCGCCGCCCTTCTTCATCATGGCCTGCCAGGCATCTTTGTTGGGGTACTTGTCGGTCTTCTTGGCCATGTATTTGATCCAGCGATCGAGAAGCTCGTAATCGAGGCGGCGCGCATTCACCACCGTGTCGATTTCCTTCTTGTCGCGGCCCGTCACTTCCCAAACGCCCATCAGGTAATTGGAAGTCTGAAGCGAAAGCGTGCGCGCCAGTTCGCTGGTGAGATTGTTTTGCAGCTCCTGCAGCGTTTTTTGTTTCTCGTAGATGAGATCTTCGTCCCGGTTATACTCATCCACGATCTTCCTGGGAGCTTCCGGATACTCCTGGTAAATGGTGTTGTAGAAGACGCCCGCGAGCGCATAGTAGTCGGTCTGCGGGATGGGATCGTATTTGTGATCGTGACAACGCGCACACTGGACGGTAAGACCGAGGAAGCCGCGTGTGACCGCGTCCACGCGATCGTGGCGCTCGTCGGCGCGCGTCACTTCGTTGGAGCCGTTGTCGTAGTACCAGGGTCCGAGGCCAAGGAAACCGGTGGCCGGCAGAGTCTTATAACGCGTCTTGGGATCGAGCAGATCGCCCGCCAGTTGGTCCTTCACGAACTGGTCGTAAGGCATATCGTCGTTGAAAGCGCGAACCACCCAGTCGCGATAGGCCCAGGCGTTCGGATAAGGGCGATAGCCTTTGGGATTCTGATTGAGACTGCGGTAATCGTCTTCGCCGTAGCGAGCCACATCGAGCCACATACGGCCCCAGCGCTCGCCATAGTGGGGCGAGGCAAGCAGGCTGTCTACAACCTTGGCGAAGGCGTCGGGCGAGCGGTCGTTCTCAAACGCGGTGTATTCCGCGGTCGTCGGCGGCAGGCCGGTGAGATCCATGTAGGCCCGGCGCAGCAGATCGTGCTTTGTCGCCGGAGCTACAGGCTTGAGGCCTTCTTTCTCCAGTTTGGCGAGAACGAACTTATCGATATCCGTCTTGGCCCACTTCGGATCTTTCACAGTGGGGATCGCCGGCTCTTTCAACGGCAGGAACGACCAGAAGTTGCGGCGTTCGGGCGAAATCACATAGGCGCCGTCCTTGCTCTTCGCGGCGGTTGCGGCGGTCTCGGCCGGCCAGACCGCGCCGGCTTTTACCCACGCTTCCAGCTTGGCGATTTCGCCATCCGTGATCTTGCCGCCCAGCGGCATTTTGATGTCGCCTGTCTGTTTGACCGCCTGGATCAGCAGACTTTTGTCCGGATTTCCGGGGACGATCGCGGGTCCGTGCTGTCCGCCTTTCTTCATCCCTTCGAGGGTGTCGAGGCGCAGGCCGCCCAATTGAGAATTCGTGTGGCAACCGAAGCAATTGTCGGCAAGGATCGGACGGATATTGTTTTCGAAGTATTCCGGCGTTCCCGCGTTCACCGTTTGCGCCGGAAGAGGCAGAACCGCCGCGCCGAAAATCGCGGCCAAGCCCGGAAGAAATTTGATAGAGCGCTGCATGAGTTCCTCTTGTCCCGAAAAAGGTGAGTTCAAAACGGCGCAGACGTTGCACCTAGAGATCAATACCGCGGGGGATGGGAGCCGGAACGTGGGCTCATGCGGCAGGTTACGGCCCCGCCGCACTGGTATAAGGCGCTAATAAGGATATCATTGTTACCCGCTCAGCCATTAGAATTGACCCGGATCGATGCGCCAGATCGTGTGTGCGCGCAGGTTTGAAAGCCATACCGAACCGTGGCCCGCGCGTATGGAATCGCCGCCGTCGCCGGTCCACTGGCGGATGACTGTGTTGGTTGCCGGGTCCACTTCCGTAATCGGGATGCGGAAAAGAGTCGCCCAAACGTGCCCGAGGCCGTAAGCGATTTCGCCGCCGGTACCGATGAGTCCGCATTCAATCGTCGCCGCGACTTTGCGGGTCTTCGTATCGACACGCGTGATCGTGCCGTCTCCCTGATTGAGAGTCCAGATGGCGCCGCCGCCGAACGTTTCAAAGCGCGGCCCCTTGCCAACCGGGATGGAATCGGTGACCTTGTTGGTTTTCGCGTCCACGCGGGTCAGCATGTCCGCCTTGGGAGTGGTGACCCAGACCGCGCCATCTCCGTAAACTACCGATGCCGAACCCGCGGGCACGTCGATCAGCGCCGCGACGGTATTGGTTTTGGGATCGATGCGAGACAGCTTGCCGGCGGCGTCGGTAACCAGCCAGACCGCGTCTTCACTCGTTGCGATGCCGCCTTCGCTCTCAGCGGGAGGAATGGGAAGCGTGGCCGTCAGCATGTTCGTGGCGATATCGATTCGGCCGAGAATCTTATCGCCGCAGCTGGGAACCCAGATGCTGCCGAAGCCGGCGGCAAGGCCCGAGCAGGGCTTCTTCCCGACCGCAATCGTCGCCGCGATTTTGTTCGTTTTTACGTCGAGGCGATGAACCGAGCTGATGGGTCCGTTCGCGACCCAGACGGAATCTTCGGTAAGAACTTGCCAGTCCGGCGATCCGCTGCCGGCATCGAAGACCGCGATCGGGGTAATGGTGGTCATTTCGCGCTTCACGCCCGGCGTGCTCACGCCCGGAGGCGGCGGGCGGCGCGCTCTTCGGCCCGGACCTGCGGGCGGCGCGCCGGTACCGGAAGGCGGCGCGGGCTCCTGGGCGGGCGTTTCTTGGGCGATCAGTGCAATTGCCAGTCCCAAACAAGCCGCAATCAGCCATTTCATCCGCATGTCTGGTCTCCTATTCCTCGGGAATGATGTCGAGCACGAGCTTCGGATCGATGCGCCAGACCGTGCCCGCCTTCAGATTCGAGAGCCAGATTGCGTCCGACGACACGTCGATCGCGCCGCCGCCTTCGCCATAAAACTGCTGCATCACCATTTCCGACATGGGATCGATGCGGGTGAGGGGAAAGCCCGTTTGCGTCACCCAAAGAAACTCGTCGCCGAAAGCCAGCTCGCCGTCGGCGTTGGGCACATCGAGATCGATGGTTTTCGTTACTTTATTCGTCTTCGGATCGATCCGGTCAATCTTGCCATCTTTGCGGCAGAGAGTCCAGACGGATCCCGCGCCGGAAGCGATGGATATCGGTTGATCCGAGACTTTAATCTCCTTATCCACCAGATTCGTCTCCGGATCGACGCGCAGAACCTCGTTTTCCCCTGGGCAGGCCAGCCAGAGCGCTTTTTCCGCCGTAACCAGTCCGCGGCAATCGACCGGCAGCCGCAGTTCGCCCACCACCACGTTCTGATCGGGATCGATGCGCGATAGCGTGGTTTTGTCGTCGGTGAGCAGCCAGACGCTGTCGGCGGAATCGGCGACGATTCCGCGCGCGCTCGACGTTCCGGCGGGGATGGTGGCGACTGTATTGAATTTCCTCGCGTCAAGACGCGCGAGTGAATGGCCGCCGCAGACGGGAACCCAGAAGCTGCCGAATGCGGAAACCATCCCGCAGGGCTGCTCGAGTCCGGCGATAGGTTCGCCCTCCTTGTTCGTTCTCAGGTCGACCTTCTCCATCGAACTCTTCGTTGGCATGAACGCGGCCGCACCTCGGCCGGTGCTGACGAAAATCCACTGGGGCTTGTCAGGCGTCTGGAACTCGGCCAGGGCTTTCAGCCGCGAGAACGCGAGCTGAATGCCCGGCGTCCGGATGCCGACAGTTGGCGTAGTGACGGCCGACTTTTTCTTGTGCGCCGGCTTATCGGCGGCAAACGCCGAAATCGAAATGAGAACGGCGGTGGCGATGATTTGTTTGTGTATGGATGTTTTCATGCGGTCCTTCTGAATGCGCGCCAGGATCCGAGGTGAGTAATCTCATCCGCCTCGCTGAGCGCACAGGGCTCGCAGATGAATGACTTGACTTTGCGGCCGCGTTCCAGGGTGCACGTTCCGATACCGAGCGGGGGCGGCACAGCGGCGACAAATGGGCCGAACGCCGTTTCCGGCACGGCCCAGACTTCCACTTCGATGGAGGCTCCTCCGGAATGCGCCAGCGCGAGCCCGGGCTTCGGGGGCGTGGTGCCGCGCAAGACGAAGAGCCTGTATTCGGGAGACGTTCGGCAGGCTTCGAGCAGAAAAGCGGCCGCCTGAATCAGCTGGTAATTCAACGGCTCGCCGCGGAGATGCGCGCCGCAGACGGCGAGCGGAACGTAGCCGGACGGGCAGTACGGCGCCTCCTGCGGCTCGCCGCAAAACAGCCCGGCGGTTTCGAGCAGCGCCTGTTCCGACCACGCCGGCGCGATCAGCGACACGCCGAACGGCATCGGACCGCCGCGCGTGCCCGCGGGAATGGCGATCGCGGCGAGATCCAGCAGGTTCACGAAATTGGTGTAATAGCCGAGGTTGGTGTTGGCGGCGATGGGTTCGGCTTCGACTTCGGCGTGCGTGTAATGCGTGCCCGCCGTCGGCAGGAGCATGAAATCCATCCGGTCCCACTCGCGTTCGGCGGCGCGGCGGATCTCGGCCAGTTTGTAGATGGCGTCGAACGTATCCGCGGCGGAGATGGCGCTTGCGCCGCCGATGATGCGCGCGGTGACCGGATGCAGCGCGCCGGGGTGATCCGCCAGGAATTGCCGGATCGCCGCGAAACGTTCGGCCACCCATGGACCTGAGTAGAGCAACTGCGCGGCCTGATCGAACAGACCGTAATCAACGCTCACGCGGGTTCCGCCGAGGCTTATGAAATGATTGACCGCGCGATGGAATGCCGCTTCGGCCAGATGGTCCCCGAAAAAACGAAGCCATTTTTCGGGCGGCACGCCGAAGCGGAACTCCTGCCTGGGCCACGACTTGGCCTGCCCGGCATGCCGGGACCAGGGATCCGCACAATCGAACCCATTTGCCACGGCGAAGACAGATGCGGCGTCGGCGCAATTGGCCGTGAAAATAGAGACACAATCGAGCGTGCGGCAGGCGGGTACGACGCCTCGGGAACTCAGCGCGCCGCGTGTCGGCTTGAGACCGACAAGTTCGTTGAACGCCGCCGGCACGCGGCCGGAACCCGCGGTGTCGGTCCCAAGCGAAAACGATGCCAAGCCCGCGGCAACGGCCACAGCGGAGCCGGAACTCGATCCTCCCGAAATATAGCGATTGTCGAATACGCTCGAGCACGCGCCATAGGGCGAACGGACGCCGACCAGCCCTGTGGCGAATTGATCCAGATTGGTCTTGCCCAGAGGAATCGCGCCGGCGGCGGCCAGACGCGCAACAACCGGCGCCGATTCCGGCGGCGTATAGGCGTATTCGGGGCAACCGGCGGTAGTCGGAACGCCCGCAATATCGATGTTGTCTTTCACCGCGAAGGGAATGCCGTAGAGCGGAAGATCTTCGCGGAACCCGCCCAGCGCTTCGGCCCGGGAGATCGATTCTTCTTCCGGGATCAGATGAATCCAGACGGGGCGCTCGCCATAGTTCCGAATGCGCCGCCACGCCTCGCGCACCGTATCGGCGGGCGTGAACGTTCCGTCCCGATAGCCGGCGCGCAGGGAATTGAGATCGAACTTCATGCCGCCTCGGGCCTCAAAAACATCAGGTTCTGACCGGCCGTCACCTGCAGACCGGGCTTGCAGAGAACATCCACCACGGTGCTGACCTGGGGCGCGGAAACGGCGATCTCCATCTTCATCGATTCGAGAATGATGAGCCGCTGGCCCTGCGAAACGTGGTCACCCGGCTTCACCGCGACCGACCAGATGTTTCCGTGCGTCGGCGAGTTGACGGCGCGGCAACCTTCGGGCAGGCTCTTGGAAACAAGCGGCGCGCCCTCGCCGACGGACTCGATCTCGCGATCGAGGCCGGCCTCCTTCCAGCGTTCGCGCTCGTCTTCGAACGCCGCCTGCTGGCGGGCTTTGGCGGCCTTGGTTTCGTAGCGAATGCGGCTGAGAAACGCGCGATAATCGCGCAGACTGAACTTTTCTTCTTCGATCACCGGGTGATATTTGCCGTGCAGAAAATCGTCGCGCATGCCGAGCAGTTCCCCGGCTTCCACCGGATAAAAGCGGATCTGATCGAAGAAGCGCAGCAGCCATGGCGTACCGGCGGGAAATTCACGAGTGGTCCGCCACGTATTCCACATCTGCACGGTGCGGCCGACGAACTGATATCCGCCCGGACCTTCCATGCCGTAAACGCAGAGATAAGCGCCGCCGATGCCGACCGAATTTTCCGCCGTCCATGTGCGCGCGGGATTGTATTTAGTGGTGACCAGACGATGCCGCGGATCGAGCGGCGTGGCGACCGGCGCGCCGAGATAAACGTCGCCCAGCCCCAGCACGAGATAACTGGCGCCGAAGACGATGCGCTTGACGTCATCCACCGATTCGAGCCCGTTGATGCGGCGGATGAATTCGATATTATCCGGGCACCAGGGCGCGTCCGCGCGCACGGACTTCATGTATTTTTCGATGGCGACGCGCGTGGCGGGATCGTCCCAGGACAGCGGCAAGCGCACAATGCGCGTGGGGATTTTCAGGCCTTCGAGCGGCGGCATCGCGGCTTCGGCGCGGTCCACCAGATCAAGCAGACGCGAGCGCGAAAGCGTATCCGCGTCGTAGTGGATCTGCAGCGAACGAATGCCGGGAGTCAGATCGATGATGCCATTCCGCTTGTCCGCCTCAAACCAGTTCAGCAGTTCCTGCACGCGGAAGCGCAGATTCAGATCGAGCACAGGCTCGCCGAATTCGATCAGCAGATAACGGTCGCCGGACGCGCGGCAAACCAGATCGCGCGTGCGATGCACGATCTCAGGCTCGGGTTTGCGCTGCCGGAAACGCACCGAGTCGCCCGGCCGGAGCTGGCCCATTTTCCAGAGCTCGTCGTTGAGAATGACCGCGGGACATACAAAGCCGCCGAGACTGGGGCCGTCGGGTCCGAGGATGACCGGCATATCGCCGGTGAAGTCGATGGCGCCGATCGCGTAGGCGTTGTCGTGTATGTTCGACGGGTGCAGGCCGGCTTCGCCGCCATCGGGACGCGCCCATTCGGGCTTGGGCCCGATCAGCCGGATGCCGGTGCGGCTGGAATTGTAATGCACTTTCCAGACGGTGGAGAAAAAGGCGCCAATATCGTCCGTGGTGAAGAAATCCGGCGCTCCGTGCGGCCCGTAGGCGACGTCGATCGTCCATTCGTTCGTAATGGAGGGGACGGCGTCGAGTAATTCCGGATTGGCGGGAACGGGCGCGGCGGTCTCGTAAGAGTGCAGGACGTCGCCGGTGCGCAGGGCGCGTCCGCCGTGCCCGCCAAATCCGCCTAGGGTGAATGTGCTGGCGCTCCCGAGGTAAGCCGGCAGGCCCAGGCCGCCCTGAAACAGAATGTAGGCGCGCATGCCCGCGCCCCGGCATTCGCCCAGTTCCAACAGCGAACCCGCGGGAACGGGAACAACCTCCCATTGAGGAACCGGCTCACCGTTCAGACGGGCGCCGAAATCGGCGCCGGTGATCGCGATATGGGTGTCGAATTCGAAACTCAGGGAAGGCCCGGCGACCGTGCACTCCAGACCCGCGGCGCCTTCATGATTGCCGAGAAGACGATTGCCCAGGCGGAAGGAAAGCGAATCCATGGGCCCGGAAGGAGGCACGCCGACGTTCCAGTAACCGATGCGGCCAGGATAATCCTGAACCGTTGTCATGGTGCCGCCTTCAAGAACCTCGATGCCGCGCCGGCGCCACGGAAATGTGTTCAGGAAGGCGGTGGTTAATCCGCCGACGGTGAATTCCGGCGAAGCGACGACTTCCTTCAGGTAATCCAGATTCGTTTCGATACCGGAGAGATGAGTCCTGTCGAGGGCGCTGCGCAGCTTGGCGATCGCCTGCGGCCGGCTCGTTTCGGAGACGATGATTTTCGCCAGCAGGGGATCGTACCAGGGAGTGATTTCCGTGCCACGTTCCACCCACGTTTCGGTGCGCGCGTAGGGAGGAAAAGTCGCCTCGGTGAGCAGGCCCGCCGCGGGTTGAAAATTCTTTCCCGGATCTTCGGCGTAAATGCGCACCTGGATGGAATGGCCGCGCGGTTCGGGTTTCACCAGCGCCAGCCTGGGCATTTCGCCCGCGGCCAGCAAAAACATCCAGCGCACGATATCGACGGACGTGACTTCTTCGCTGACGCCGTGCTCCACCTGCAGCCGGGTGTTGACTTCGAGGAAGTAAAATTCGCCGGTCTCGGTATCGTAAACGAATTCGACCGTTCCCGCCGACCGGTATTTCACGGCTTTCGCGAGCATAATCGCCGCGTCCATCATGCGATTGCGAACCGATTCCGGAAGCTTGTGCGCGGGCGTCTCTTCGATGACTTTCTGATTGCGGCGCTGCACCGAGCAGTCCCGTTCGCCGAACGAAATGACGTCTCCGGCGCCGTCGCCGAAGATCTGCACTTCGATGTGGCGCGCGCGTTCGACAAATTTTTCGAGATAGACGCCGCTCTCCTTGAAGCTGGCCTTGCCCGTGCGGACCACCGATTGAAACGCCTGCGTCACCTCGGATTCGGCGCGGCACAGACGCATGCCGATGCCGCCTCCGCCGGCCGTGCTTTTGAGGATCACCGGGAAACCGACGGCCATGGCCGCGGCGCGCGCCTCTTTGGCGTTCGCCAGCAGCCCCGTGCCCGGCAGCAGCGGAACGCCGTTCGCCCGCGCCAGCTCCCGCGCCGTATGTTTCAGACCGAAGGAACGCATCTGGTCGGGAGTCGGCCCGACAAAGGCTATGCCGGCATCCTCGCACGCTTGGGCGAATTCCGCGTTTTCACTGAGGAAACCGTAGCCGGGGTGAATCGCCTTGGCGCCGGTGTGGCGCGTGGCGCCGATCACCTTGGCGATATCGAGGTAGCTCTGCAACGGCGGCGCGGGTCCGAGCAGAACGGCTTCGGTCGCCTGGGCCACGTGCAGCGAGTGCCGATCGGCTTCGGAGTAAACCGCGACCGACGCGACGCCCAGATGATTCAGCGTGCGGATGATCCGGCACGCAATCACCCCGCGGTTCGCGATCAGGACTTTCGAAAACAAGTCACGCTCCCGCGCTCCTGCTTGCCGCGCTCCAGATCAATACCTGTATCGGCGTCGGATTGTATCCGTTACAGGGATTATTCAACTGCGGACAGTTGCTGATCACGGCGATCACGTCCATTTCGGCGCGCATTTCCACATACTTCCTGGGATTGGAAATGCCGTCTTCGAAGGTCAGCTTGCCTTCGGGCGTGACCGGCACGTTCATGAAGAAGTTGATATTGGCCGTGATGTCGCGCTTGGCCAGATCCCACTTGGGGTCGGCGATGGCCATGAGGAAACTGTTCCGGCACGCGTGCATGTGGCGCTTCTCCACGGCATAGCGAACCTGATTGCTTTCGGCCGCGCAGGCCCCGCCGAGAGTGTCGTGCCGGCCGCAGGTATCGGCGACGATAGTCAGCATCGGCCGGCGCAGGTTCGAAAGCAGAGTCGTGCCGGTGGTCAGGTAAATGTTGCGCTGCGCCACGATGGTGTCGGTG
>JASHSD010000614.1 GCA_030036985.1 Bryobacteraceae bacterium | reverse complement strand
TACACCATCATCCAGCCGCGCGTCAGCATCACTTTGCCCGGCGCGACGGCCACGCGCTTCACCCGCGTATTCGCCGACACCACCGGCACCGATCCCTATTCCCGAACCGTCTCCGACGCGCAGCAGGATCTTTTCCTCGAAGCGATGTTTCACGGCAAGGCGATTTACGACGTGCGCGCCTTCCACGCCGTGCTTGGAAACCGCTTCCCGCCGGATACATTGCTCAGCCACGACCTGATCGAGGGCGCGCACGCGGGTGTGGGCTTGGCCAGCGATATCGAACTGTTCGAGCATCTCCCGTTCGATTACGGCAGCTACTCGGTGCGGCAGCATCGCTGGCTGCGCGGCGATTGGCAGATCGCGCGATGGGCTCTTGCGCCCAAGGTTCCGAGCGGGGCCGGTAAGGCCGAGCCGAACCCGCTGAGCGTCATCAATCGCTGGCGCATTCTGGATAACCTGCGGCGCAGCCTCGTGCCCGTGGCCGCACTGCTTCTGCTCCTGTTGGGATGGCTGATTACGGCGACCCCGGGCGTGTGGAGTCTGGTGGTCGGGTTGGCCGTGGTGATTCCCGCGCTGACGCCATTGCTCGACCGGCTCGCGCGGCGTGTCCAGGGCACCGTCCATCGCCTTCAGGGCGCGGCGGACGAACTGATGCGCGCCACCGTGATGGTGGCTTTCCTGCCGCATCAGGCTTATCTCTCGGTGGATGCGATCGCGCGGGTCTTTTACCGCAGCCTGGTCAGCCGGCGCGGCATGCTGGAATGGCAAACGGCCGATCGCGCGAGCACGCTTGTGCATCGGCATAGAAACGCGACGTTCCGGCAGTTGCTGGTGGTCGCGGCCTGTTCCGCGGCGCTGACCGTCGCACTCCTGTTCGAGCGCCAGTTCGCGCCGACCGCGGTGTTCGTGCTGCTCTGGGTGGCATCGCCGCTGCTGATGCGATGGCTGGGCCGGCCCGCCCCATCGCGCGCGCGCAAGGAACTGAATGCCCGCGAGACCTTGTTCCTGCGCCGCGTGACGCGCGAGACCTGGCGCTTCTTCGACGATCTGGTGGGCCCCGACACGCATTGGCTGCCGCCGGACAACACGCAACTGGCGCTGCGCGTGGAAGTGGCGCAGCGAACTTCTCCCACCAACATCGGCTTCTGGCTCACCTCCGCTCTGGCGGCGCGCGATTGCGGCTATCTGACGGCGGACGAATTCACGCGGCGCTGTTCGCTCACCATGGAAACGCTCCTGAGCATGGAGCACTACGAGGGGCATCTGCTCAACTGGTACGACACGCGTACGGTCGAGCCGCTGAATCCACGGTACGTTTCCACGGTCGACAGCGGAAACCTGATCGCGGCCTTGTGGGTGCTGAACCAGGGATGCCGGGAGATTCTGCGCGCGCCGATCCTTGGCCACCTGGGGCTGCGCGGGCTGAGCGACACACTCTCGATCCTCGAAGAGAAATTCGGCAACGATCCCTCCGCCACCGTGGCGCTGCACGCGCTGCGCCGCTTTCTCCACAACGCGGGGAACAACGGACGGGAGGGCCACGAACTCATCGCGCGCTACCGCATGGCCGCGGCGCCCGTACAGCGGCTGCGCGAAGCGCAGCGCTGGCACCCGACGGAAACCGACGAACGATTGTATTGGGCGTCGCGCCTTTCCGCCGAACTCACTTTGTGGACCGATGCCATCGATCGTTATTTGCGCTGGATGGAGACCCTGGCCCTGCCGCCCGATTCCGCGCTGGAGTCCCTCGCGCCCGACGCCGTTCGCCTGCGCAGGCGCGCGCTGCGCCAGATTCCCTCGCTCTCGACCCTGGCGAATGGGCCGACAACGCTCCTCGATTCAATTCTGGCGTGGAAAAGCGCTGGGCATCCAAATACGGAAATCGCGGCATGGCTGGATCAGGTCGCGAATGAGTACATCACCGCGAGGGCCAACGCGACGCAGACCGTGAAAGCGATCGAAGACCTCGCCGCCAACGCGAGCAAACTCGCCGACGGCATCAACATGCGTTTTCTCTACGACGCATCGCGAAAGCTGTTCGGCGTCGGTTATGCCGTCGGGGGCCCGAGAGAATTCGGCAGCTATTACGATCTGATGGCGAGCGAATGCCGCCTCACCAGTCTGGTGGCGATCGCGAAAGGCGACGTGCCGGCGGAGCACTGGTTTGCGCTGGGGCGTCCGTGGTCGTATACGGGCAAGGGCCAGGCGCTGTTGTCCTGGAGCGGCACCATGTTCGAATACCTGATGCCGCTGATTTTCACCCGCACCTTCGCCAGCTCGATGCTGGAATACGCGTGCGAGTCCGCGGTCCGACGGCAGATCAGATACGCGGACGAAAATCGCATTCCCTGGGGAATTTCCGAATCCGCGCACAGCGCCATCGACGCGCATCAGATCTATCAATACAAGGCGTTCGGAACGCCGTCGCTGGCGCTCAATCCGGCGGTGGAAGACCGGCTGGTGGTTTCGGCGTACTCAAGCATGCTGGCGCTGCTGGTGGATCCCGGCGCCGCCACCGGCAATCTCGAAAAACTGCAGAGCCTGCGGCTGGAAGGCCCGATGGGCTTCTTCGAATCCATCGATTTCTCGCGCGAAAGCCGCCCGGCCGGGCCGCGCGGCGTGCCCATCTATTGCTACATGGCGCATCACCAGGGCATGAGTCTCAACGCTCTCGATAACGTGCTGCACCGCGACGCCATGCAGCGGCGATTCCACGCCGATCCGCGGATTCGCGCGGTCGAGACGCTCCTGTTCGAAGGCATTCCGATCACTCGCGTGGCCGTGGTGGAGACCAAAGCGCGACAGGCGCCCATCCGGCTCGCGCCCACGGAAGACGCCGCCGAACGCGAATGGACTGAGGAGACGCTCGCGCCGCGCGTCAATCTGCACAGCAACGGCC
>JASHSD010000613.1 GCA_030036985.1 Bryobacteraceae bacterium | reverse complement strand
GATGCCCGCCTTTCCACGCGCGGCGAGCACATCGTCGTTCCGGGCGCCGGCCATTGGCTGCAGTTGGACGCGCCCGACGCCGTGGCCGCGGCCATCAGGCGTGCCGGCGGATTCTGACCGTTACGCCGTTCTTCGGATGCAGCGTGAGGAGCGGCTTCAGCCCGATCGGCTCGCGCGAGAGCAGATCCATGCCGACGTGTTGCGCGATGGTCGAGAGAATGATCTGCCCTTCCATCAGCGCGAACTGGTTGCCGATACAGATGCGCCGCCCGCCGCCGAACGGCAGATACGCGAAACGCGGCAGACGGGCTTCGCGCTCCGGCAGAAAGCGGTCCGGATCGAAGCGCAGCGGCTCTTCGAAATTGCGCGGATCGCGATGCAGCAGCCACGGCGCGATGAAAACGACCTCGTCTTTCCGCACTTCGAAGCCGTTGATCAAGGTATCGCGCAGCGCCATTCGCGCCAGCAGGAATGCGGGCGGATAGAGCCGCATCGCTTCCTTCGTCACCTGTAACGCAAACGGCATGCCTTCGCGCCGCAAACGCGCGAAATGTACGGGGTGTTTCGTCAGCAGATACCAGGACCACGCCATCGCCTGCGCGGTGGTCTCATGTCCCGCGAGGAACAGGGTCATGGCTTCGTCGCGCACCTGTTCGTCCGTCAGGTGCTCGCCCGTTTCTTCGTCGACCGAGAGCAGCAGCATGGAAAGCACGTCGCCGTTATCGATACCGCTCGCCCGCCGGTTGCGGATCATCCCGTAGACCGTTTGGTTCAGACGATCGACGGCGGCCTGGTTGCTGCGGCGCATTGGCAACTGGAACGGCAGGCGCATCTGAATCATGAGAGCGTCCTGGAGGACCGCGATATCGCGCCCCAGCGTGGCCGCCCGGTCGAGGAGATCCACGTCGAACAGCGTCTTGCCCACGATGCCCAGCGTGAGCCGCATCATCTCGTGGGCGATATCGACCTGCGCGCCGTCGCGCCAGCCGGATTGGGCCGCTTCTGCCTGCTCCCGCATGGCGTCCGCGTATTTCGAGACACGCTGGTGCGCGAATGCCGGCGCGACCAACTTGCGTCGTTCCCGGTGCTGTTCGCCCTCGCTGAGAAGAAGTCCGTCGCCCAGCAGCGGCCGGGCGTAGAGGCGCAGAAGAGCGGTTTTCTGGTAATCGGCAGCGCGTTCGATCAGGACCTCCGGTACCAGTTCCGGCGTCTTCACCAGCACCACGCTGAGTCGCCCGAACGTCGCCCGCCCGATTCGCGGAACCTTCGCGCCCAGCTCTTCCAGCAGCCGGATGCGATTCAGGAACAGCGCGCGCAGGATACCGATCGGGTTCACTTCAGGAACCGTTCCTCGCGTTTTCGCGCCTTCTTTCGCCGCAACAGCGGCTCATTCAGAAACTCGATGAACGGAGTCATGGCTTCCATCCGCGCGACAATCTCTCTGAACAACTTCGGCGTGGTCGCGAGCTTCGGATCGAGGTTCGCATCCAGCAGATACTGCTTGCGCCGGATCAGATCGGCGGCCGGGTGGCTTGCATCGAATCCTCTCGGAACGCGCGAGACGCTCTCGCCCCACAGTTCGCCAAAAAGCTTCCGGACCTTCGCGGTCTCGAAAGTTCCGCGGAACGTCTTATGGTTATCCGCGATATGTTGCCGCACCGCCAGGAGGACATCCCGATCCGGCGTGTAGATGCCGCCCGCGACCTCCACGTTTTCCGGCGAGACCGCGAAGTAATAAGATGCGCCGCCTTCATTCTTATCGAACCCGTTGCGCAGCAGCAAGGCCGAAGCGAACGTCTTATACGGAGTCTTGTCCTTCGAAAATCGTGTGTCGCGATAGATTCGGTAGACGCACTTCGCCGGTTCTCCCACGTAATCCGGCGCGAAGCGCAGCATCTCGCGATGCACCGCGCTCACCAGTTCGATCATCGGCTGCCGGACCTTATCTTCGAATATCGCCTTGCGCGGCTGAAACCATTCGCGATCGTTGTTCTTTTTCAGATCGCGCAGAAACGCCATGCCCTCGGCGGGAAAACCCGGGAAGCCGGTCTGTGCCTTTGCCATCTTTATAATTAGAACAATGCACCGCGTTCAGGAGACGTTCGCGCAACTCTCCTCGCTGCCCGAAATCACCGTCCTGCGCGATGCCTGCCTGTCGCACTACACGCGTTTCGGCATCGGTGGACCCGCCGACCTCTTCGCGGAAACGGCCGACACGGACACCTTCATCGAAGCCTGGCGCATCGCGCGGGCTAGCGGTATCGAGACCGTTGTTATTGGCTGCGGCACGAACCTGGTTGTCTCCGATGAAGGCTTTCGCGGAGTCGTGCTGAAGCTCTCGAACAAACGCATCGCCGCGAATGACGCGACCGTTAGGGTCGATAGCGGCGTTGCGCTTCAGGCCTTGGTCGATTTCACCGTGGATGCCGGTTTGAACGGACTCGAAACAATGACCGGCATTCCCGGTTCCGTGGGCGCGGCGATATACGGCAACGCGGGCGCGTACGGCCGTTCCATTTCTGAAAGCATCTCGGCCGTGCGCTTCTTCGATGGCGAACAAATCCGCGAATGCGGTAACGCCGACTGCGATTTTCACTATCGGGAGAGCATCTTTAAGCGCCACAAGCATTGGATCGTCTTCTCGGCCGAACTCGCTCTGCAGCCGGGTGACCCCGCGGCGTTGCGGGAGACCGCCGATAAGATCCTGGCCATTCGCAACAAAAAATACCCGCCCACCATGAAATGCGCGGGCAGCATCTTCAAGAATTTTCTTTTCGCCGACCTGCCGCCGCGCGTGGCCGAAGCCATTCCCGCGAGCGCGATCATCGAGGGCAAGGTTCCGTCCGCGTGGTTCCTCGATCAGGCCGGCGCCAAAGGCATGCGCCGCGGCGATATTCAGGTCGCAGACTATCATGCCAACCTGATCTACAACGCGGGATCGGGCACGGCGCGCGATCTGGTTGCGATCGTCGCGGAGCTGAAGCAGCGTGTCGAGCGCCGCTGGGGAATCCCGCTCGAAGAAGAAGTGCAATACGTCGGATTCCCTCTACTGCAAGAAAGGATGACAGCAATGAAAAGCGAAATAAACGCGCGACCGGTCGATCCCGCGCTTTCGGCCAAAGGCCGCGCCGCGTCGCTCGCGCGCAAGACCTTCGGCCACGGTCCCGGTCGCCCGCGTTCCAAAAAAAAGCGCTGCACCTGCGGCGCGATGACAGCGCGGCGCGCGAAGGCGCGCGGTCATAAGTGTGGAGGAGCCAAATGAGAGCGTGGGTTTTACCGGACGGCCGCGTCGAGCGCCTGCCCGATCATGAAAGTCACGGCGTCGCCATTGCGCGCATGCAATCCGATCCCGATTTCCGGCCTCTGGCCGCGGGTTGGCTCCGCATATCCGGTCCCATCATCCAGACGGGATCGCTCGACAACCCGCGACTCGCGGACGCATTCGCGGCTTTCGCCGCCGAATCGTCCGGCCCGGCAATGGTGGCGTATTCGCGAGGCGCGATCGAAGTGCCGCTCGATCTCGCCGAAAGATTTCTCGCGGATGCGCTGGCCGGCCGCTACGGCGCGTAGCCCCGGCGCGGCCGCGCGGAAAGCGACGGAATCTTACCGAACGAGAGAATTTACTGAGCCGCGACCGCGAGGGAGCGACGGAGCGACGCAATCAATCGAGCCTGTCACAATCTAAATCATGAAAATGGGTGCACTGACCCGCTGTTCCACTCTGATCGCGCTTGCCGCCTCGCTGGCTTTTGCCGCCGACCTGCCCACAGGCGAGAGCCTGCTGCAGCGCTATATCGATCGCAGCGGCGGCGCCGCGGCCTACGCCCAGGCGAAGAACATGTCGAGCAGCGGCACGGTCGAAATGGCCGGCCGCAACATCTCCGGCACGGTCACGATCTTCGAGGAAGGCGAAAAATCCTACACCTCGATGGAATTTCCCGGCATCGGAAAAGTCGAAGAAGGTTACGATGGCGAGACCGCATGGGAGGACAGCGCGCTCGAAGGTCCGCGCATTCTGGAGGGTGACGAGAAGGCTTCAGCCAAGCGCGCCGCCACGCTGGCGCTGATCACGTCATGGCGGGAAGTATACACGGATGCGCATACGGTCGGGGAGGCGGATGTCGATGGCAAGCCGGCCTGGAAAGTGGAGATGACGCCGAACGAAGGCCGTCCCGAGACCTTCTTTTTCGACAAGGAATCCGGCCTGCTGGTGCGGATCTCGGCGGTGCTTTCGACCGTCATGGGTGAGATTGCCACGGAATCGACAATGTCCGATTTCCGCCCGGTCGACGGCATCCTGACGCCGTTCGTGATGACGGAAAAGGCCATGAGCCAGAACATTGTCATGCGCTTCTCGAAGATCGCTTACAACGCCGATATCCCGCCGAACCGATTCGACCTGCCGGCCGAGGTAAAAGCCAAACTCAAACAAAAAAAGTAACTCTGTGGATTGGACACGCGACTTCAGTCGCGTCGTGATCCCTGCTTCGGCTGGGATGCCCGACTCTTCGGGACGCATGTTCGCCCCGGAACGGTGGCACAGGCTTGAGCCTGTGAGTCCCGGAGGACGCCGGGCGCCTCACACGGAGACCTCTGCGCCACGGGCCCCCAGACAAACCTGAAACCTGCTGAAAACCGACCGTCTGAAAGACGGCCTGCGCTACGTCTGTGATTCGAGAGTTTCAACATCAGAAAACCCCATCGAAACGCAACTCAAACAAATCGCCTTTAACATGTTGCAATAGCAGCCTGCATGACGCTTGCACGAGCGCTCCTCGATTTCGTCACGCGCCCCGTCGATCTGGTGATCCGGCGCTGGAATTGGAAAGCCGCTTTTTCCAGTTCAATCGTGCGCGCTGCCATTTTTTTCTTCGCCAACCTGACCGCCGGATGGCGCGCCGCGCTGGGCGCAATGGCCGCGGAGTACTGCTTCCGCGCCGTTACTTCGGGCTTCTACGGCGCCATGACGCAGCATTTCAGTCTGGTTGAGCCGGAATGGCAGGCGGCCGCGGGCGCCATGGTGCTGCTGCCGATCGTGTCCCACTCCATGGAGTTCGTGCTGCACTGGCTGCGGCACACCCCTCACCTGCGGACCAGCATCATCTCCTCGATGTCTTTCACAGTGATTTCGACTTTGTTTAATTTCTATGCAATGAGGCGAGGCACGCTGCTGGTCGGCAAAGACAGCCCGTCCCTGCTCTCCGATCTGCGCAGAATGCCGCGCATCATCGCCGGATTCCTGGCCGTGGTCCCGCTGTGGGCCTGGCGCTCCGTGCGGAGCCTGGCGGCTTGAAGACGCTCCATCTGACGAATGCCTGGCACGCCTCATCGGGCGGCATCGGCACTTTTTATCGTGCGCTGATCGAGGCGGCGGAGCGCGAGGGCCACTTCATGCGCCTGGTCGCGCCCGGGGAATCCACGCGCGTCGAGGAAGTGGGCGGGTTCGGGCGCATTTACTTTCTGAAGGCGCCGCGGGCTCCGTTCGACAGGAATTACCGCATTCTCTATCCGCACCGCTTTCTGTTCCCGGGCACGGCGATTCAGCGAATCATTAACGAGGAATGTCCTGACTTGGTTGAAATCTCCGAAAAATATTCGCTGATTTATCTGGGCGGGTTGCTGCGGACCGGCCGATTGCCGGGCGTATCGGTGAGGCCGACCGTGGTTGGAATCAGTCACGAGCGCATGGACCGGAACGTGGCGGTCTATCTGAACGCCGGGGCTGCGGCGCGAAGGTTCTGTCGCCTGTACATGCGTTGGCTGTATTTTCCCATGTTCGACCACCACATTACGGTTTCGCGCCATACGGCCGAGGAGTTGGTCGAAGCCGCGCGCGGACACAAAGTGCGGCGGGGAATTTGGGTCTGTCCGATGGGCGTCGATTGCGACCGATTTCATCCGCATCGGCGTTCGGCGGCGGGACGCGGCAAGCTGCTGAAGATCCTGAACGCGCGCGACGACACGACGATCCTGTTATACGCCGGACGGCTTTCGCCGGAAAAAAATCTGCCTTTGCTGCTCGATATGATGGCCCGTCTCGACGCGGAGCATTACCTTCTTGTAATCGCGGGCGCCGGGATCGAACTCGAACCCCTGCGGAACCGCTGCGCACGCGAGAATCTTCGCCATATTTCGTTCCTCGGGCACATCGGCGATCGCGATGCGTTGGCCGACCTGTATGCGAATGCCGATATTTTCGTGCATCCCAACCCGAATGAACCTTTCGGCATCGCGCCGCTGGAAGCAATGGCCTCCGGGCTTGCGGTAATCGCGCCCGATTCCGGCGGCGTCGTTTCCTACGCGGACGCCGGCAACGCGTGGCCGGCGAGGCCGTGTGCCGAGGACTTTGCCGCGGCCGCGCGACTGATACGATCCGACCCGGCGGCCCGAAAAGCGAAAGCGGTGGCCGCCAGGGAAACGGCGGAGGCGTTCCGCTGGCCGCGTGTTACGTCGACGTTTCTGCGGCTCTACAGAGACCTCGCGGCTACAACGAGGGGCCGCGACAGGAACCCCGTTCTTTCTCCAAACTGGTGGTCGACGCCAGGGGATCGGTTCGGGCGCGAAATCCGCGCCGGCCGTTGAAATGAGTTCGAAAACAAAATATATCGGAATTGTTCAGAACATTTATTTGTATGTAAAGTGACATCGCTAGTCTGAGGCCATGCCGACAGATTTGCGGATGACCAGGCGGATCTTTCTGAGCGTCGCGGCCGGCGCCGGGCTTCTGAGCCGGGCCGGGGCAAAGCCGATCGGAAACCATCGGCGATACCGCGCGCACGCAACCGTCACCCTCTTTTCCATCCCCGTCGTTTCGAAGTCCGATGTGGGCAGCGGCTACATTCTGATCGAAGACGAGGGGGTTCCGGCTGACACGATCGCGATTCAGTTCGGCGCGGGTTCGTGGCCGGAATCGGCCCGCGGCCTGAATCGTCTCGGCTTCATCCGCGAAGAGGTCACCGAGAAAAGCTCCGGCGAGCCGGCGGAATGCGCCTATTTCGCGTTCATGACAACGTCTCCCGAGAAGAGCCTGGATCAGGCGAAGAAGGCGCTCAATGCGTCCGGCGACACGATTCCCTATGCGGCCGCCGAAGCGCTGGGGCGAAACGGCAGATTCGTTTCACGGCTGAATCGCATCAGTTTCCCTTCGCGGCTTACCTGGCGGGATTGTCCGCAACTGATCGAAATGGTTCGCGGCGCGGTCGCGGCCGGAGCGCCGGCCGAGCGCGTGGAGAAGACGCTGCCCGCGAACGAATCCGCGCCCGCGACATTCCTTTATGCCGTGCGCAAGGCGATTCTGAATCCGGCCGCCGTCACAACTGGTTCGCTTGTTTATAACGGCAAGGAATTTGAATTACGCACAACGAAGCAAGCCGAAGCCGGCGGAACTATTCGATTGAACGCGACTCTGCGCGAATGCTCCACCGGACGCGAAACCCCGTTCAAGGTCTGGTATAAAGCCGGCGCGGAACATCTGCCGCCGCTGCGCTTCGAATATCAGGCCCGATCTTTTCTGCGATTGACATTCGAGTTCGACCCGGTTTCGAGCAATGATGCGTCGGATTCGCCCGTCGGCGTCACGCTTGCCGACCTCACCTTCAAGGACAAGGAGACCCTTTGACCGATTCGAACGTGCATTTTCACTGGCATTCTCGAAACGCCCATGCCAAATTCCGCGCGGGCGTGTCCCTGCACAGCCATACGCTTTATTCGCGGGAGTCGATGGATTTCATCGGCCGCGTGACCGCGAACGTGCCCCTGCTTTCGGGCGCGATTCGGAAGCAGGAAGCGATTTATCGCGCGCGCAAAGGTTACGATCTGAATCTGAAGCGCGCCTGGTGGACACCGCCGCTTTCGCCGCTGCATGCGTGGGAACTGGAGAAGTCGCAGATCGAAAAGGTTCTGGACCGCGAAGCGCTGGTTTCGCTGACGGATCACGACAACATCGATGCGGGGCTGAACCTGAGTCTGCTCGACGAAACGCGCCACTGCCCTGTTTCAGTGGAGTGGACCGTTCCGCGTGGCGAGACCTTTTTCCATCTCGGCATTCATAATCTGCCCCCGCAGCAGGCCACGGCAATCATGGCCGAGTTGGCCGCGTTCACGGCCGAGCCCATGGATACACGACGGGAGGCGCGAATCATGCCCCTGCTTGAATCTCTGCACTCGGCGCCGGAGACGTTGATCGTTTTCAATCATCCTTTGTGGGACGAGAATCATATCGGCGAGGAGCGGCATCGAGCCTGCGTCGATTCGTTCCTGCAGCGGTTCGGGACGTTCCTGCATGCGCTCGAACTCAACGGGCTGCGGCCGTGGCGCGAGAACCAGGCTGTGGCGCAGTTGGCGTCGGCGCAATCGAAGCCCCTGATCTCGGGCGGCGATCGGCATGGACGCGAACCGAACGCCTGTCTGAATCTCACCAACGCCGCGACGTTCGCGGAGTTCGTACAGGAGATTCGTCACGACGGCTGGAGCGATGTGTTGTTCATGCCGCAATACCGAGAGCCGTTCAAGCTGCGCATTCTCCAGAACCTGTGCGACATTCTGGAAAACGACGAGCGGCACAGCCTGGGCTGGACCCGCTGGTGCGATCGGGTTTTCTATCTCACCGACGAGGGCGACGATAAGTCCCTGGCGGATTTGTGGGGCGATAAGTTTCCACCGGTGGTCAACCGGTTCGTGGCGTTGATGGGTCTGGTGAGACACCGCCGGGTGATGTCTGCGCTCCGGTTCGCTTTGACGGAGGAGAAAGAGTTTGCATTGTGAGGAGAGCCGGCCCGAAGGCCTGACCCCGCTTGCTTGCTACTATAAATCGGGATGATCGATCTGGGCTCCGTGCACGCGCCGATGTCCGATGCCGTGACCAACGGCGTTCGCGTCGAAGTGCTGTCGCGGCCTTCGCCCGAAAATTCCAAGCCCGCGCAGGGCGATTGGGTCTTCGAATACACCGTCCGCATCACCAATCGGGGAGACGCGCCGGTCCAACTGATCTCGCGTCACTGGATCATTACCGATGCCTGCGACCGCACTGAAGAGGTGCAGGGTCCGGGCGTGGTGGGCAAGCAGCCGGTGCTCGCGCCGGGCGAGTCGTTCAAGTACTCATCGTGGTGTCAGCTGCGGACGCCGACCGGCATGATGCACGGCACTTACCGGATGGTTGCGCCGAGCGGGAAGCAGTTCGATATTGAGATTGCTCCGTTCGCGCTGAAGGCGCGCTACACAGTTCATTAGAAGTGCCCGGAGAATGGGATCCGTACTGAGCCGCGACCGTGAGGGAGCGGTCGCCGGGCGTCAGGCCGCGGCTCAGCTTCCCCCATGTTCACTACTTTTGCGAATCTGCCACTTCCATGTTGCGCACCCCATTAGCCTGTATTTCTTGCAGACCAAGCGTCGGGAGGAGTCCAGACGCGGCAGACATGAGTATCTGCGCCATGGTGGTGAAGACAGCCTGTCGAACGGAGTCGTGGCGCAGACGCTCGCGTCTGCCGCACCGGCACTCGTGCCGGTGCTTTTGGGCTCGAATGTGTGAGAAACCCGGGTTATAGCGGGTCTGCTCGCGAACGTCCAAAGAAAGCAGTAAAATCACAAAAAGCGGGCGCACGAAAACGCGCGATCCCGCCGATTCGATGCCGGAAATAATCCGGCGTTCGGTTTCTGTTACATCGGTATAGAGCAACGCGATTTCCAAACCGTTTGCGATTCCGATCGCATAGACTCGAATTTCTCCGTATTCAAACCGGTTGTCCACTTGCTCCAGGGCCGGCCATCGAAGATTCTGACAGCATCTCCGAACGCGATTCCGTGACGCGTCAGATTTGTCCGGCTCTTCCGCCGGGCCCAGACGTAGTTCATCGGGTCATATTTACATTCTGTATTTACGAGGCGGCTGAGCGCAAGCGGTTCCTAAGGTCAGCGAACTCGGCCATCCGAGCTTGGATTCCAGCGTATGGAGAGTCTCATCAATGATCTCCTCCGACCACTTCGGCTCGTAGAGTCGCGGCGGCTCGGCGAGCCGAAGCGAGGTGTCGCAGAGGAAGAAGTTGACGAGAATGCAGGCGTCCTGGACGACGAGCGGT
>JASHSD010000612.1 GCA_030036985.1 Bryobacteraceae bacterium | reverse complement strand
ATCCGGCAGCCCGTCGAGCGCGAGGTTTATCTTGAGCGAAGTGCCTTCCACGCGATAGTGCTCGATGGCGGCCCGAAACGCGGGGTCGAGCGCGCCGGGTTCGATCAGCCTCAGAAACGTGGCCTTCGGATCCAGATTCGAAGCAATCACGCCGGCGTGCAGTTCGTCGCCGTTCTCCAGCGCCACGCCGTAAGCGCGGCCGTCGCGGATCAACACATGGCTGACCGGCGCATCCATGCGAATGTCGGCGCCTTTGCTGCGCGCCGACGCGGCGATCGCCTCCGAGACCGCACCCATGCCGCCTTTCACGAAGCCCCACAGGCCGCGCTTCCCCGCCACGCCGCCCATGCAGTGGTGCATCAGAATATAAGCCGTGCCCGCGGAACGCGGTCCGCCGTTCGCGCCGATCACGCCATCCGTCGCCAGCGTCACCTTGATCTCCGGCGATTCGAACCACTCGTCGAGCAGATCGGCCGCGCTCTGCGTGAATATCTTCACAAGGCCCGCGATCTCGGTGGGACCGAGCTTGCGGAACCGCGCGAGGAGCTTCAGGTAATCGATGAAGTCCCCAGGTTTGCGGGGCGGAAGTTCGGGCGGCGTCACCAGCAACAGGGATTCGACGACGACCGCCAGCTTCTCCAGCCAAGCTTCGTATTTCGGAAACGCTTCCGCGTCGCGCGTGGAAAATTTCGCGACTTCGGCCAGAGTTTTCTTGTCGTCCTGCCAGAAGAAGAGATGGCGGCCATCCGGGAATATCGAGAAAAACGCCGGATCCTTCGGCAAGACGCGATAGCCGAACCGCTCCAGCTCCAATTCGCGCACAATGCGTTCCTGGAGCAGGCTGACCAGATACGCGCCCGTCGACACACGATAGCCCGGCCAGAGTTCCTCTGTGACAGCGCATCCGCCTGGCATACCGCGCCGCTCCAGCACGAGCACTTTTTTGCCGGCGCGCGCGAGATAAGCGGCGGTAACGAGGCCGTTGTGGCCACCGCCAACGACGATTACGTCGTAGCGCGCGGGCATTTGAAGGCCACCACCGCGAGCGGCGGCAGAGTGATTGAAATACTGTACGGCCGCCCGTGCGCGTGTTCGGATGCATCGAGCGTCATGGCGCCTAGATAGTTGCCCATGTTGCTGCCGCCGAAGATCCCAGCGTCCGTGTTCAGAATCTCCGGGTAATGGCCGGCCACGGGCACACCGACCAGATATTTCTCGCGCGGCACCGGCGTGAAATTACAAGCGAACACAATGCACTCCGCCGGATCGGCCCCGCGGCGCAGGAACGAGATCACGGATTTCTCCACGTCGGCGAAATCGATCCATTCGAAACCCGTGTAGTCAAAATCCACCTCGTAGAGCGCAGGCTGCGAGCGGTAGAGCCGGTTCAACTCGCGAACCAGTTCCTGCAGACCGGCATGGATCGGATACTGCAGCACGTCCCAGGGCAGAGTGGCGTCGGCGTTCCACTCCTGGTAGTCCCCGATGTCGGTCCCCATGAAGAGCAACTTCTTGCCGGGGTGCGCATACATGTAAGCCAAAAACGCGCGCACGTTCGCAAATCGCTGCCACTCATCGCCCGGCATTTTGGAAAGAACCGAGCGTTTGCCGTAGACGACCTCATCGTGCGAGATCGGCAGCACGAAGTTCTCCGTGAACGCGTAGAGCATGCTGAACGTGATGTTGTTGTGATGATATTTGCGGTGGATCGGGTCCTCGCCGAAATAGTGCAACATATCGTGCATCCAACCCATATTCCACTTCATGGTGAAGCCGAGGCCATTGGCGTAAACCGGTCGCGAGACGCCCGGAAACGCGGTGGACTCCTCGGCGATCGTAACCGCGCCCGGCACCGCGTGCGAGAGTTCGTTGAACTTGCGCAGAAAATCGATTGCTTCCAGATTCTCGCGTCCGCCGTAGCGGTTGGGAATCCATTCGCCTTCCTTACGCGAGTAATCGAGGTAGAGCATCGACGCCACCGCGTCCACGCGGAGACCGTCGATGTGATATTGCTTCAACCAGAACAGCGCGCTGGCGATCAGAAACTCCCGCACTTCGTTCCGGCCGAAGTTGAAGATCAGGGTTCCCCATTCGAGGTGCTGGCCCTGCCGCGGATCGGCGTGCTCATAGAGCGCGGTGCCGTCGAACCAGGCCAGCCCGTGCGCGTCCTTGGGAAAATGCGCGGGCACCCAATCCATGATCACGCCGATTCCGGCGGCATGGCAGGAATCGACGAAGTACATGAAATCGTGCGGCGAGCCGAAGCGCGAAGTGGGAGTGAAATAACCCGTGACCTGATAACCCCACGATCCGGAAAACGGATATTCCATGACGGGCATCAACTCGATGTGCGTGTAGCCCATGCTCTTCACGTACTCGACGAGCCGCACCGCCAGTTCGCGGTAGCTCAGGGATTCACCCGTCGGTTTGCGCGTCCACGATTCGATATGCACTTCGTAGATCGAGATCGGCTCTTTCAGCCATTGACGCTCGCCGCGGGAATCCATCCATTCGGAGTCATGCCAGACGTAGCTGTCGATATCGCAAATAACTGACGCCGACTTCGGGGGCACCTCGGTACAGAAGCCGTAAGGGTCGGCCTTCAACTGGTGATGGCCGAGAAAACGCGAGCGCACGGAATACTTGTAGGACTGGCCGACCGTCGCCTCCGGCAGAAAGATCTCCCAGACGCCCGCGTTGCGCCGCCGCATCGGATGCCGGCGCGTGTCCCAATCGTTGAAGTCGCCGGCGACGGAAACGTTCTCCGCGTTTGGAGCCCAGACGGCAAAACGTACGCCGGAGACGCCCTCCACGGTGTCGGGATGCGCGCCCCAGGTGCGCCAGCCTTCGTAGAGTGTGCCTTCGCCGTGCAGGTAGAGATCGAATTCCGAAATGATTTGGGGGAAGCGGTAGGGGTCTTCGATCACGGACTTCCCGCCGTGCCAACTTTCGATCTCGAAGCGATACGCAAGCGGCTGCGTGTGCAGATCCACGCTGTAGAAGCCCTGCGGATGAAGCTTGTGCATGGGAATCGCCTGGCCGTCGATCAGCACGCGCGCCGTGCGGGCCTGCGGCAGAAACGCGCGGATGACCCAGCCGGCGCTTGCGCCATTCGGCTGCTCCGCGCCTTCATCGAGCGAATGCGGGCCGAGCACGTGGAACGCGTCCCCGTGGTACCCGCCGACGATCGCTTCCATTTCGGGAACACTCGTGAGAACTTCGATCATATGACTCTGAGTGAACTTCACCTTCATCTTGAGGGTACAGTAGACCGCGATACCGTGATGATGCTCGACCCCTGCGTCGCGAGGGAGCAGGTGGATGCCGTATGGTCGTTCACGAATTTCGCCGGTTTTCTGGAGTGTTTCAAGTTCATTGCGCAGCGTCTGCGCGGACCGGCGGACTACGGATTGATTATGCGCCGGATGATGGAAAGGCTGGCGCGGCAGGGCGTAAGTTACGCGGAGGTCACGCTGGGCGCGGGCGTGGTGCTTTGGCGCGGCTTCGATTTCGGATCGGTGTGGCGCGCGATTCGCGAGGCGCAGCGGGAGTCCGCAAAGCTGTGGCCGGTGGAGGTGTGGTGGAACCTCGATGCGATCCGGCAGTTCGGAGCGGAGCACGCCATGGATGTCGCGCGCATTGCGGCCAGGTACGGGGATGACGGCGTCGTTTCATTCGGCATCGGCGGGGATGAACTGCGCGGGCCCGCGGCGGATCTGCGCGACGCTTATCGGTACGCGAAGGACGCCGGTCTGCGCCTCACGGCGCATGCGGGCGAGACCGACGGACCCGAATCGATTCGCGCCGCGCTGGACATCGGGGCGGAACGGATCGGGCATGGCATTCGCGCGGTTGACGATCCCGAATTGATGCGGCGTCTGCGCGAGGAACGGATTCCTCTGGAGGTGTGCATTACCAGCAATGTGAAGACGGGGGCTGTGGCGTCGCTTGATGCTCACCCCGTTCGGAGGCTCTTCGACGCAGGGGTGACCATTACGCTGAATACCGACGATCCGGGGGTTTTCGAAACCGATCTGGCGCGGGAGTTCGGGCTGGCCCGGGATGTTTTCGGTTTCAGCGAAGAGGAACTGCGGGGCATCGGCGAGGCGGCAAACGCTTATCGGTTCAAAGTTTCCTGATTGGCGGATGATGTTAGGATGGTGGTTTCGGGAATTCGCCCGAACCCTTAGGTTCGCCACCCTAGCTCAGTTGGTAGAGCGGCTGATTCGTAATCAGCAGGTCGCCGGTTCGATCCCGGCGGGTGGCTCCAGTTCTTTATGATTCAATAACTTAGAAATTCAAGCTGAAGTTCGACGAGCCGCTGATAGCGGAAATCGCCGTGCTGAAAGCTCTCTACGATAATTTCTCTCGACGAACGCCGTTTCCTTAAAAACTGCTCCCCGAAAACTCTCCGTTCCTACCGTCAGGCGTGGAATGCTTTTGAGTCCGCTCTGAATACGGTCCAGAAGGCTGAAGATGTCCGAGCCGCCTTGAAGAACGGAATCGTCGCTGAGATGGCTGCGGGAAACGTGAAGCCATCCAGCATCAACGTGTACCTGCGGGCGCTGAACGCCTTCATTCGATGGGCTGGCGTCGAAGGGCACTTCGATCCGCCGATCAGAGGCGTGGCTCTTCTCAAGACGGCTACGAAAGTGATTTCGACGCTGAACGAGACGCAGGTGCAGCACATCGTTCAGTTCAAGCCGAAGTATCTGAAGGAACGTCGGGTCCAAGCAATGGCGATGCTGGTTCTTGACTGCGGGCTGAGGTTGAACGAGTGCTTACAACTCGAAGTTGCGGATGTCGATCTTGCGAATTTTCTGGTGACGGTGAGACGGGGGAAGGGGAACAAAGAACGGCGGGCGCCGATCTCGGGTATGGGCAGAAAGGTTTTGTATCGCTACATCACGCAATGCGGAGACCCGGCCCGACGTTTTTCGTTTTTTCGACTGCGAACGGCACCGCAGTGACTCAACGAAACGCCGACCGAGACCTGAAAGCGATGGGCGCCAAGCTCAGACTGAAGCTCCACTGGCACCTCTTACGTCATTCGTTTGGTCCGCTCTTTATCCGCAACGGCGGCAACGTTGCCGATCTTCAGCGAATCATGGGGCACGCCGCCATCACGACAACGATGCTTTACGTTCACAGCCAGGCATCTGACTTCGTCATGGCGCACAACACGCTTTCACCACTGGCGAAAGCTGCCCGGTGAAGAACCGAGCACTACGGCGCCGGGCACGTAGAAGTCGCACACCGGGTAATCCGGTGCGCTCTTCTGGTGGCGCTTCGCCGCTGCCGACAGCGGCGAGTGGTCATCATGGATTCTCACGATCTCGTCGATCTCAAGACCCAAATAGATCAATGTCGTCCGAACGTCCTCGTGACCAGGAATCCGCTGCAAGTCGGTCAGCTTTCCGCCCCTGCGGAGGTACAGAGTGGCGAACGTGCGCCGGAATGTATGCCAGCCGACCCAAGAAGAGCCGAGATGATCGCCCACTTTCTTCAGGTCACGCAGGGAATTTCGATACGACAGAGGAGTTCCTTTCCGTGTGCGGAAAAGAAACGACTCGGGTGTATCGCCGTAGGGTTGTCGAGCCGTTTCAAATTGAAACCGCTTGATGATGCGGCGTCCTTCAGCCGAAATGGGCGCATGGCGATCACTGCCCCATTTTGCATCTGAAATCCACAGTCTGCTTCCCGCCCATTGAATGTCCTTCAGGCCAAGCCGAAGCGCTTCTTCGATCCGCATCCCTGTGTCGAGCAGCACCCGCTTCGCGGCGCCGATGGAGCGTTTCGTTGGTTCCTGACGCGCGCGATCCCGCTCCGCACGTCTGTTCGGTCACTCGCTTCCGGGAAAATTCACCGAGCGTCATGAGGCTATCGTTCGGGGCATCGCCGCTCAGGCGGCAATCGCCATGGATAACGCACAGCTGTTTGAAAAAACCCGGCGGGTGCAGCGTGAACTGGAGCGTTCCAACGACGAATTGCGGCTCGCCAACAGCGATCTGGAGAGCTTCGCTTACTCCGCCAGCCACGATCTTCTGGAACCGCTTCGCAACGTCGCCATCTACAGTCAGTTGCTGCAAAAAAGGTATGGCGGCCAGCTTGAAGGCGACGGCGCCCGGTTTCTGGAAGGCATTCTCAGCGGCGCTTTGCGCATGGAAACTCTCATCCGGGATCTTCTGGCTTACTCCCGCGCCACCAGAAGCATTCAGGGCGAGCCGCCGATCGTGGATGCCGGCGCGGTCCTGAAGCAGATCCTGGAGGATCTGAAAAGGCCGATCGAAGACACCGGCGCGATTGTCACGTCGGACCAATTGCCTCATGTACGCATCCATGCAATTCACTTATCGCAGTTGTTCATGAACTCATCGGCAATGCTCTGAAATACCGGCGCAGGGAGGAGATTCCACGTGTCCATATCGGCGCAATCGAGCGGGACGGCACTTGCGTATTTTCCGTTTCCGACAACGGCATCGGCATCGAACCCGCCTATCGGAAGCAGATCTTCGCGCTCTTCAAGCGGGTCCATTCCGCGAGCGAATATGAGGGAAGCGGCATCGGCCTGGCCATCGGCCTTAGAATCGTGGATCAATACGGCGGCAGAATATGGGTGGAATCCGCCCCCGGCGCCGGATCCGTCTTCCGCTTCACCCTCCCCTCGCGGCCAAGGGAGTGAAGCCTCCGTCCCGGTCCTGATCATCGAAGACAATCCGGTCGATGTCCTACGTTGTTGCGGAAGCTCTCCGGCAGTGCGGCTTTCCTTTCGAACTCCACGCAGCCACAGACGGAGAAATGGCGCTCAGCCTTCTGCACATGTTCGATGCGGATGATCGGCGCCCTTCTCTGGTTTTGCTGGATTTGAATCTGCCGAAGGTTTCAGGGGCTGAGGTCCTCGAACAGATCCGCGGGAATGCGCGCTATCAGCGCATTCCAGTCATAATCACGACTTCGTCGGACGCGCCCGCGGATGTCGGAGCGGTCAGTGAGCGAGGCGCCACGGCGTATTTCCGCAAACCGACCAACCTGGAAAAGTATCTGGACCTGCGTCCCGTCATCCGGACAATCCTGGCCCAATGACGGAACATGCGACTTTAGTCCGTCTCCGGCCCGACTTACTGCTGGCTCAGCTTCTTCGTATATTCCGCAACCGCGTCGGCGTATCCCGGCGGTATGGTGCGCGGACTGGTGCTGCGCACCGCGCCTTCGCTCTGCGCAAGCTTGCGCCGCAGCAGATACTCAACCTCATCCAGCTGCGACATGGCCTGCTGGCCGATGACAGACCCGAGCTGCCCTTCATCATTCATGTGCCGCGGGTCGAGTTCCTGCGCGCGCCGCAGCAGATCCTGAAATTCGCGCGCCAGATCCTTATCGTCCGTGACGGTGTTGCGCAGCCGGCCGATATCGCGCATCAGATCGCTATACGCAGCCTCGGGTGACGCGGGCGGGATCTTACCCATCCGCGGATCGACGCCGCCGAAATTATAAGCGTCGTAAGGCTGATCGTTCAACGAACCCGGAGCGCCGCCGTATGCATTGCGCGGACCGTTGTTCACACCATATCCGCCGCCATTCGGATTGCCGCCGCCCTGCGGGCTTTGTCCGTTTTGTCGACCGCCAGCCTGCTGACCCTGCTGCTGGCCCTGGCCCTGCTGTTGACCTTGGCCTTGTCGGCCTTGGCCCTGCTGGGCCTGATTCCCCTTCTGCCCCTGCTGACCGCGGGTCAACTGTTCCATATCGCGGCGCACCTGATCCGCCTGATTGAGCGCCTGCTGCATCGCAATCTGGCTCTTATCGTCATTTCCGGGCTGACCCGGCGTGGCCGCCGACTCCGCTTCCAGCTTCTTCAGATTGTCGCGAAGCTCGTTGAGCGCTCGCGTAACCGGCGCTTCCTGCAGCACCGCGTACTGTCCCAGCCCGCGCCGCAGAGCCTCCTGCGTCCATTCCATGCGGGTCGCGACATCCTGCTGCTGGCTCTTGCCCATGGTGTCGCGCAGTTCCTTCGACACGTTCGGCTGCGCGCTCATCGTATCCCGCGCGGCCTGCTGCATCTGTTTCTGCAGCTGGTTCCACTGGTCGATCATGTTCTGCTTTTCGTTGGCCATCTGCTGGGCCGTCTGCTGACTGCCCTGGCCCTGACCGAAATTGCGCCGCAGACGCTGTTCGAAATCCTGCTGCTGCGAAGCCAGCTGCGA
>JASHSD010000611.1 GCA_030036985.1 Bryobacteraceae bacterium | reverse complement strand
GAATCGCTGCGGCCGCTGGTGCAACAGGTGGAATCGCTGACGGAAAACATCAGGGAGTGTGACAGGAAAATTGAGCAGATCGCACGGGACCGGTATCCGGAAACGACCGTATTGCGGCAGGTAAGTGGAGTGGGGCCGCTGATCGCTCTGACGTTCATACTGACGATCGAAGACAAGGAGCGATTTCAGAAGAGCCGGGATGTGGGATGCTATGCGCGCTCGCGCTCGAAATTCGCGAAGGAAATATCGGCGTCGAGACCAAGCCCGATGAATCGCCGGTCACCAAGGCGGACCGCGCGTGCGAGAAGCTGATCGTGGAGGAACTGCAGCGGGCTTTTCCCGACGATGGATTTTTGGGCGAGGAAGGCGCTGCGCGGGAGTCGGCCAACGGCCGCAAGTGGATCATCGATCCCATCGACGGCACACGCGATTTCATTCGCGGCACGCGGGCCTGGAGCGTGCTGATCGCTCTGGAGGAGCAGGGTAAGGTCGTGGTGGGCTTCGCTCATTTCCCGTCGACCGGTGAGCTGTTCTCGGCGGCGCAGGGCGAAGGCGCGTTCTGGGACGGCGCGCGCATGCATGCGTCGGAGGTGCAGAAAAAGACGGACGCGCTGCTGTGCTGCAATGGCCTGAACTATATGCATCGATATGCGTTCTCGAAGGAACTCATCGAGTGGCAGGGGGATTTCTGGACAGTGCGCAGCATGGGCGGCTGCCTGGATGCGATGCTCGTGGCATCGGGACGCGCCGACGCCTGGATGGAGGCCCAGGCGAAACCGTGGGATCTGGCGCCGCTGAAGATTATCGCCGAAGAAGCGGGATGCGCGGCCTTCAGCTTCGAGGGCGCCGACACGATCTACGGCGGGAACTACGTGATCTGCGTGCCCGCGCTGGCGGACGAGATGCGGCGCTTTACCGCGCGGCGGGAATCGTGATTCACTGGTTTTTCTGATTGCGGCGGATGGCGGAGGTCAGCGTCGTCAGCTTATCCGCCTCCTGAGACCGGCCCATTTTTCGCAGCAGTTCGGCGTGATCCTCCATCGTCTGCGCGACAACGGGACTGGTGAGACCGAGCGTGCTTTCGCGGATCTTCTCGGCCAGGCGGAGACGCGGCTCGGCAAGCTGCAGCTTGCCTTCCGCTTCGTAAACCAGGGCCAGACTGCCGAGAGCGTCGGCGAGATCGGGGTTCTGCATGCCGCCGTTCTTTTCGCGGATATCGGCGCAGCGGCGCAAAGGAGCTTCGGCGGCGCTGTAGTCTTTCATTGCTCGATCAGCGTCGCCTTCGAGGCAAAGGGCGTCGCCGGTCGAGACGCTCGCTCCACCAAGCCGCGATTCGTATGACCGCAGCGCTTTGCGAACGAATGGAATGGCGTCCGCCTCATGGCCCCGATCGACCAGGACCGTGGCGATGTTGAAATTCACATGGGCGACATCGAGACTGTCATCTCCCGAGACGGTTTCGAAGATCGGCAGCGCTCTGCGATAGGCCTTTTCGGCCTCGGCGAACTTTTTCTCGGCGACATAGACCAGGCCCAAAGTGTTCACGGTGGAAGCGACGCGCAGGTCGTTATTGCCGAAGCGCTCCGCTTCGCGCAGAGCGGCGGTCAGATCCTCCTCGGCTTTCGCGTAATCCTTTTTCGACGAAGCGTAGACACCCTGCATGAAGAGGCTGTTATATTGCGCATCCGGCGCTTGCGCGAAGAGAAACGGCGCGGAAAAAAGCAGGACAGCCGGGGAAAAGCGGAACGTGGAGCGCGTCGCAAACGGCATTCGGCGTGGCTTCAGGGGCTCTCAAACAAGAATATCCGATCGGATTCTATTTAGGACCGAATCCGCCGCGGAACGTCAACGGAGCACCCGCGGCCCCGCGAATGCGGCTGACGAGGTCTTCGGGGTCGATCTCTGCTTTTTCCTCGCCCTGGCGATTCATGAGCCGGATTCGGAGGACGCCGTCATCGAGAAATGCCGTCATATAGAGGGAGCGCACATCCGGCCGGATGCGGCGCAGGCGGTCTACCAGTTCGGCGCCGCCGATCTCCATGGCTCCCGCATCGTCGCCGGAATCCTTTACGACGATATCGGTGAGCACGAGGTCGATCGGGACGTAGCCACGCCGGGCGATCTCCTCCGCTTCGTGCGCGCTGTGCGCCAGCAGGGCGCGGATTCCGTTGGCGTCGAGGAGGCTCGCGAGAAATGCGAGAACCGAAGGCTCCTGGTCCACCACGAGGACGGATAATGCATCGCCTTGCGCCATAGGCTTGCTTCAGCGTACCGTTCCCGCGCGTGAAAACAAAGCGGACGGGGTGCGAATCGTAACAGCCTGCCTACGGTTTTTCGAAATGCTGGTAATCCTGGCGGTCCCTCCAGCGGCCGCCCCAAGTCCAGCCGGCGCTTTCGAACTCGCGCACAACGAAACCGTCGGCGAGGATCGAGCCTTTGAACGCCTTGGTGCGATCGAGATACCGGCGACCTTCGGGCGGCAGGACTTTGTCGCCTTTCACGTAAGGATTGGTGAGCGGATTGATATCGATCGCGCGGCCCCAACTGTGATTGGAGAAGACGCCCGGCCGGCCCGTCACGTCGCGGCAGTTGAAAGCCGAGGTGTTGTTGGCCGCCATAGACGCGTCGTCGTTGCCGCCGTAATCTTCGATGGGAACCATGCGTTCGATCTGAAAACCATGGTCGAGGAGGTCGCGGAAGATGCGGATTACTTCCGCGGCCAGAGCTTTGTTGACGATAAGGGTTCCGGCGCGCTGGCTGCCGTTGAAGTCGAGATAGGTCAGGGTAAGTTGGCTAAGAGCTTCAGGCCCGACGGGACAGCCCGGATGCCAGGTGGTGTGGCGGATGCGGTCGAGCAGGGGCGCGGGGATGGGTTCACTTTTGAAGACAGGGGGTTCGGCGGCGACGGCGCCGAGAGCGATCATGCAACAAAGCAATAATACTTTCATTCCTTTTTTGTGGGGTCAGGCCTTCGGGCCTGCGGCCGGGCTTCCGCCCGGTCCAAATTGTGGCGCAGGCACTCGTTCCTTGCCGCGCCGAGACTCATCTCGGCGCTTGCCTTACCGTGAAACCGTAAGTGACATCAACCTGCCAACCTTCCCTACTTCTTCAGGCTGTTATAGGCGGCCTCAATGAATTGATCGGGCGTCCAGTAGCTGTTGTGCCCATAGGTCGGATCGTAGTCGCTGGTCAGCTTCTCGGCTTTTGTCTGTTGCAGAGTCAGGCCGCGTTTTATGGCATCCTTCACGCGGTCGCGCACGATCGCCACCATGTCGCGATACTCGACGACTTCGGCCTGATCGCAAAGGTGTCCATGGCCGGGAATCACCAGCGTGCCGCCTTCCTCCTCATGTTCCACGATCGCCATCTCGACGATGTGGGTCAAGGCAAGCACCGTGCCTTCGATGGTGCCGCCCTTGGCGACGTCAATCACGGGATAGCCATCCGTATTGAAGATGTCGCCCGCGCTGATAACATCCGAACGGCGGAAGAAAACCAGGCTGTCGCCATCGGTCAGAGCGTTCGGCTGGTGAATGATTTCGATTCCCTCACCGTTGAAGAAGAGCGTCTTCTCTTTGCCGATATATGTATCGGTGGGCCACGCGCCTTCGGGCGTGGGAGCTTTCTCGCCGGTCGGCGCGCTCATGTGAGCAACGACGTTGTCCTGCGCCAGGATCTGCGCGCCCTGCCGCGAATCGCTGATATCCGCGGTGACGTTGGCGCCGGTAATGGTGGTTCCCGCCAGCCTTATAAGATCGTTCCCGTTGGTCCCGTCGGCGTAAAAATTGGTGTTGATGATGTACTGCAGAGGCCGGTCGGAGTACTTCTTCATGGTGGCAATCAATTTGTCCGACATCTTGTCGAAGCCCGTGTTAACCAGCAGTTCGCCCTGCTTGCCGGCCTGTAGCGTGATGTTCGCGCCGTCGCCGACCAGCATATAAATGGGTCCGCGCACGGGCAGCACGTGAATTACAGCCTTCGAGAAATCGGCGTTCTCTTCGCCGTGACTTTCGGCCGCGGCCAAACCGGTCTGAGCCGCGATACGGCCCACGAGAAGTAGAAGCCCGAGCGCGGCCGGGGCTGCGATCTGAAGAACCTTTCTGTTCATGGACTATTTCTTCTCCGCGGCGGCCTGAGCGGCCATCATCGCCTTGATCTTCTTGCGATATTCGGGATACATGGTTTCCGCGCCGCCTCGGGCAGCGTCATAGGGAACCATCGGATGGTTCTTCTCATATTCGGTAAGAAAAGGATTCTTGCCCGGAAGATAATTGGGCACTTCGCCTTCTTTCCTCCCGACCACCTCGTCCACCGCCTCACAGGGATAAAGCCAGTTGCCGTTGTAATAGAGGTTCAGCTGGAAGTCCTGACTCTTGATCAGCGGCTCGCTCAGATAACCGGGATCGCTGACGATGCTCACGTGGGTGAGAATATCGCCGTGCCGGATGAAATGTTCGGTCAGAGTCGCGCGATCGTCTTCCACGAGGCCGTTGCGCCGAACCCAGCCGGTCTTTATGTGCGTGGTGTAAACGGTCAGGACGTCGCCTTCCCATTTGCCGGTGGAAAAGCCCATCCATGTATGCAGGGCGTAGTCGGGCGGATGCGGGCGGCCATCCATCCAGATAGTGCGGTTCTGTTCGTAGGTCTGGCTGTAATTGTGGATGGCGACCAGCGCCTGGGTTTCCGGATCTTTTTCTTCCCAGATGCGCAGATTGGTGGGGCCGCGATAGATGTAAGGCGAAACGTGAACGCGGCACTGCTGCTCGGGCATGGTGATGCGGGACGAACTCCAGCTGTCGGCGCGAAGGCGATTCGCGTCGGTGATGGGAAGGCCGAGATAGTCGCCGAGTTCGGGCCCGGGGATGCGCTCGGGGAAATCCTCGTCGAACATCGCGCCCCAGTTTCCGGACAAATCGACCTGCGCGTAAACCGGGCGAATGGAGAAGCCGCCGGCGAGGAGGATTGCCATCGCCGCAGTTGAAGCCACTCTGGAAAAATACGAGAGAATCATTTCTGCAAGAGTCTCTTTCTGTCGAAAGCCGGCCCGCAACCGGGTTACGCGGCAGGCATGGTATCGCTGAACTGTTTTAAAATATCACGCGGAGACGACCGCGCGTGTCAGCCGGGAATTTGACGGCGGCGGCGTGTCACGGCTCGTCACGCGCGTGATATGCTGCGAACGCGGACGTTCCGAAAAGCTCGATTTTCCCCTGGAGGTAGACGATGAATTATCCGGTCACGGGCATCCACCACATCACAGTCTGTGCGAGTGGCGCCCAGGAAGACGTAGATTTTTTTACGCAGGTTGTGGGTCAGCGGCTGATCAAACAGACCGTACTGTTTGACGGCCGGTACGCGCATTATCATCTGTATTACGCGAATGCCAACGCCGAGCCGGGCTCGGTGATGACGACGTTCCCTTACAAGCGCGTCGCGGGCCGCAAAGGCTCG
>JASHSD010000610.1 GCA_030036985.1 Bryobacteraceae bacterium | reverse complement strand
GGCAACGTACGGAACGATTGTATTCGATGGCGCCGGCAACTATACGATGACGGCAACCACGGTCGATAACATAGCCACCAGTGGCGTCCCCCAGCCCCTGTCAGTTACTGGAACCTACGCGATCGGCTCCAGCGGGGCAGGATATCTCACCAATCCCCTTAACGAATCCGACCCGAACACGAATATCTACGGAGCGGTTTCACAGGGTGTGTTCGCAGGGAGCTCAGCCCAATCGGAAAATGACGCCACGACTCTAAACGATGTATTCGTCGCGATTCCTGCCGGGACCCCGCCGACCAATGCCAGCTTCACCTCGTCGTATCAGGCGGGCCTCTTGGATTTTCCGGGCGCCGACAGCGTATCGATCAAGAACGCGCTTTTCGAATTGACGCCCGACGGAAACGGCAGTTTCGGCGCCATCGCTCTGAACGGCCACGAGGCCAATCAGGGAGGCGGCAACGTGTCGCAATCCGTGTCGGGCGCAACGTATAACTTCAACAGCGACGGAAGTGCGACCCTGACGATTCCTTTGCCGACAGGCTCGACCAACGCCCTGTTCACCGGATTCAAAACGGTTTTCCAGTCGGCCGACGGCAACTTCATTCTCGGCTGGACCCCGGGCGGCTACGACATTTTCTTCGGTGTGAAGGCACTGACCGCAGCAGCAACGAACAGCCTGAGCCAGGGCCTCTATTTCACGGCTGCGCTCGAAGACGCGCCAATGGGATTGGGAACCGACTCCTATTATGGAGGAACAAATAATGCGGGCGACGCCGTGGGCGACGGAATCGTCCATCAACGTCTTAACGTGGCCGGGGCGTCCTCCGAAGACTACGAAAGTGACGATCAGATCCTTCTGAATCCGGACGGGACGACGGCCCCGAATGTCGACGACCTCGGCTACGAGTATATTTTCGGCGATGACGGGCAAGCTTTCGTCGCCATCGGAACGTATGGATTTTATTCGCTCGCCGTCGGAATACACGCCGCCACGTTCTCCGGACCTGGCGTTTACCTCAACCCGATCGGCGTCAGCAGCGCCGCGAGCTTCGCGCCGGTTACAGCGAGCATTGCGCCAGGCGAAATGCTCCTGCTCACGGGGACCGGCTTCCAGTCGTCTCCCAGCGCGGCTCTGAGCGCTGCACAAGGAGGACAACCGTTACCGACTACACTGCAAGGCGTCACGGTTACGATCAACGGTATCAACTGCCCGATTTATTATGTGGACTACACAAATCTGACGGTTCTGGCGCCATATGAACTCGCTTCGAACCCCACCGGTTTGGCCGATATTCAGGTCACCTGGAACGGTGCGCCCTCGAATGTGGTTCAGGTCTACCTGACGGACGCGGAGCCGGGATCGTTCTCGCAGACTTCGAGCGGAATCGGCTATGCCGCCGCCGAGCACGCTTCGACGGGCCAACTGATCACCCCGGAGAATCCGGCACAACCGGGTGAGTACATCGCGCTCTACCTGACCGGATTGGGCACGGTTACGCCGACTATAGCGGACGGAGCCATCGGGCCGACAGATACGCTCAGTTGGGCCGACGTCGACAACTCGGGCAATCTGGCGGTCTGCTTCAACGACTTCGCGAGCGGATCTACCGGTATTGCCGGAACGATCAGCTACGCGGGGCTTGCGCCAACCTTGGCCGGGCTGTATCAGCTCAACGTTCAGGTTCCGTCGACCGGGCTCGTTGCCGGAGATGACGTCTATGTCGAATTCGTCACCGACGCCGCCGATATCGATCAAATCCGCATTCCTTACGGCGCGGGAGCCGTTACACCGGATGCCAGAGGCAGGACGGCCGCGGCTCTGCAAAGCAGAGCCGAGCACATCCGTGCGAGGCGACGGAATAAAGCTCAACCATAGATGAAAAGCACTTAAGAGCAGCGAAAGGATTACCTTTTATGACTTTGTTTCGACCCTTAATGGCGCTGTGCATTCTTATTCCCGGCAGCGCACTGGCTCAATCGGAATCGCCGTGTCCCCGCTACACCCCGGGAAGCACGATCGTAGAACCCGAGGATCTGTACAGCTCCGGGGGAACGCTGACGCTCAGCCTGACATATCAAACCAGAATCGACTCATACGGCAACACGCTCTACTGTTTCACCAACTCCGACGGCGCGCAGAGTCCCACTCTTCACGTCTCTCCCGGCGACAGACTGATTATCAACTTCACCAACGGACTTCCCGCGGTGACATCGTCGAACTCGATTCATGCCCGGCCGGGGATGATCATGACCAGTTCGCCTTCAAACACCTGCGGCGCGGTTGTAATGAACAATAGCTCGGTCAACATTCACTATCACGGGACGAACACTCCTCCGGTGTGCCATCAGGATGAGGTGATAACGACTCTGGTGAACTCCGGGCAGTCGTTTCAATATGACATTCAGTTTCCAACAGACGAGCCGCCCGGACTCTACTGGTACCATCCGCACGTTCACGGGATTTCGGAAGCGGCGGTATTGGGCGGTGCATCCGGGGCGCTGATCGTCGAAGGCCTCGAAAACGTCAATCCCGCTGTCTCCGGAATGCCTGCGCGCGTAATGGTCATCAGAGATAACTTGGTTCCCGGAAATCCTGCGCCCGGCGGCGCAGTGCCGTCCTGGGATATCTCTCTCAACTACATTCCCGTACCCTATCCGAATTTCACGCCTGTCGTCGTGCCGATGAAGCCGCTCGAAAAGCAACTGTGGCGAGTCGTCAATGCGTGTGCCGACACGATTCTCGATATACAGCCGCAGTACGACGGAAACGTGCAGCCGTTGCAGGTTGTCGGTCTTGACGGCGTTCCCACCGGTTCGCAGGATGGGAACGCGGCAGGCAGGATCGTGACCAGGACAGATATCCTGATCCCCCCTGCCGGGCGGGCCGAGTTTATCGTTACCGGCCCGGCTCTGACGGTTCAGAACGCCACTTTACTTACACTGAACGTCGATACGGGGCCCGATGGAGATAACGACCCGCAACGCCCCATCGCGACGATAGCGGCCGGCGCCACTGCGCCCGAGCCGCCGCTGACAATGCCCATTACCTCGGGACCCGCCAATCCGCAAAGGTTCTCGGGACTGGCAACCGCGCCGATTACCGCGAGACGCACTCTATACTTTTCCGAGGTTCTTTCAGACCCCACGAATCCGAACAGTCCGACTAACTTCTACATCACTGTCGACGGGGCGACTCCCACCCTCTTCGATCCCAATAATCCGCCCGCGATTACAACGACTCAGGGTTCGGTTGAACTCTGGACCATCCAGAACCGGGCGATGGAGAACCACGAATTTCACATTCACCAGATCCATTTCCTGGAAGTGGCTCAGAATGGAGTTCCCGTATCAAATGGCCAGTTTCTCGATACTATTCAGATACCTTACTGGAGTGGCTCCGGGCC
>JASHSD010000609.1 GCA_030036985.1 Bryobacteraceae bacterium | reverse complement strand
TGCGCCCTTATATTCGGCAATGCCGCCGTCGGCGTCTTCGCGCGTGCTCCAATCGCTGTTGGAGAGCGGCCGGTCCTTGCCTTCCGAGACCAGTTGATGCCAGGCCTCGCGCGCGTTTTCCATATCCCGTTCATACGTCTGCTTGCCAAGCTTCTGTCCCACAAACGAGTCCGCGGCAAAAGCGGAGATCCCCGTGCTCAGCCAAAGATCCGACCAATCCTTCGTCCCGATCGCAACGCCGAACCACTGCTGCGCCACCGCATCCGCCAACGTGCGCAGATGCTCCGGCTGTTTATCCAAACCCTGCGCCCAAGTCTCCGGCAAGAGCGACAGGCCTGCGAGAGGCGCAATCGCATCGCCGTGGACGAAGGCCTGCGTATAGCTCCCCACGGGATACGCCTTGCCTGTTCGATCCGCCACGAAATGCATCGCCTCGGCAATCGTCGCGGCGGCCGGCGCGCCCGCGCCCAGAACCCGCAGCTTAACGCCGTCGGTTTCGGACGTGGCTTCGGAGAACGTACCCAGCACGAATCCGAAACGCGACGGACCGGTGGGCGAATCGAGCCGCCATTCCGTGGTGGTCTGTCCCTCGCCGGGGTGGGTCGCGATCAATTGGCCGCTCGCCGCCGCTTTCCCGCCGGATGGCGCGGTCAAGGTGAGATGCAGCGTGGCGCGCTCGCCGGAGGAATCGTCGCAAGGCATCCAATCGCTCACGTTCGAGGCTTCAATCCGATCCGACGAAAACGTCAGGCCCGCGGCGGGAGACGCCTCATACTTCACCGTGATGGTGCGCTCGTCGTCCGGATGAACCGGACGGATCAGAACCACAAACAGCTTCCCGTGATTCCGATCGAAAGACTGCGGAATCTGGTCTTCGGCGACGCTTGTTATTTTGATTGCGCCGCCCGCATCGAACTCCAGCGCGGAAACGTCACTCTCGCCGCGGCCGTGCAGACGGATCGCGACCGTCCCGTACAGGCGCTGATTCGCCAGGTCGGCGCGAATGGTGACGCCGTAATTCTCGACGGTATACGGCCGTGCGAGCGGAGCCGCGCGCAAGGGCGCGATCACGGCGCAGAGGACGCAGCACACGATCCAATGCCACGTAGTTTTTTGTGGGGTCAGGCCTTCGGGCCTGCGGCCGGGCTTCTGCCCGGCCCGAGACGCGACGGAAACCACTGTTTAAATCCTCGGATTTGCGTGACGCCAGGCCGCCCGGAAGGGCGGCTGCAGCGCCGAAGCGCCGGCCCCACCAACGAGGCTGGAAAATCTACGCGGCATTAAGTACACAATCCGCGCCGCACGTTGCATATGTCACGATTGTATCCGTCAGACCTGCCCAGAGTTGTGCGAACCTCATTCAGGATCTTCACGATCTTTGGCCAGTCGGTCGCCGTGAGATCTCACGCGCTGTTCGTTACAGGAGCTGCGCGTCCCGGTAAACGCTTTCCCGGATCTCGGGTCGGATCCAGCCGTCGCTCGCGATGTCGACCTTGCGACCGAGCGCGCTCTCGAGTTCGAGAGTCAACGCGGCGTAATCCAGCAGGCTCGTCCACGGCTCCCATTTCACCGGAAGATCGACGTCACTGTCAGGCCGCTCCTCGCCACGCGCCACAGAACCGATCACACGAACCTCCGCCGCGCCATGCTTCCGCGCGACCCCAAGGATCTTGTCGCGCTCGGACGCCAGCGTCTCCCAGACGGTCATCTCTCCATTCTGGCAGAGACGGAAGCTGTATTCGGGCTATCTTCCCGGCGCGCTGGCCGGACGTGGCGGAGCGATCGTGCCCTCGTCCCAATGCTCGTCGGCCTTGCCATTCACGAAACGCCACATATCGAAATGCGTGGTCGTGTACTTCTCGCCGGGGTGGCGCGGATCGGGCCGCTCGCTGCGCGTGGCCACGGCGACGAGATCGCCCTGCCCCAGCACCGCCACGACTTTCGTTTTCCAATCCCTCGGATTTGCCGGAATCGGGGTGCCTGGCCGCCCGGCAAAGAACTTCAGCACCGGCGCAAGTCCTGACGCCACGTTGGGGTTGTGCTGGATATAGCGGTCGGTGAGCCATTTGTTGGCTTCGTTCCAGTGGCCGCATTCCAGCAGATCGATGACGATATGCATGGCCGCCTGCTTGTTCCGATCAACGACAGGGTCTTTATCGTGGAACAAAGGGGCCGGGTCCTCCACGCCAACCACGGGCGCGGCCTGACCGAACATCGTCACGGGCGAAGCTAAAACAGTGAGCAAACCAACGAGGGCGAAGCGTTTCATGGGTACTATCGTTTGCCAATTCACCCGGCCGTGTCAAGAGGCACATGGCGTATGGGTGCGCGACGCGAGCGTGTGCGCAGGTTGATTCCTGACGCACGGGTGACCGCTCCCTTGCGGTCGCGGCTCAGTACGGATCCCATTTCCAGGTTGCCCGCCATGCTAAACTCACCGCATCTCCCCCCGTCCGTGAGTCCCGGCCTCCAACCACGTTATCTATGGCGATTCACGTCGCGCTGAATCATAAGACCCGTTACAGATACGACCGCCTCGTGAAACTGGGTCCGCAGGTCGTGCGTCTCCGGCCCGCGCCGCATTGCCGCACACCGATCCTCGCGTATTCGCTCAAAATCGAGCCGAAGACGCACTTCATCAACTGGCAGCAGGATCCGCAGGCGAACTATCTGGCGCGCCTGGTTTTCCCCGAGCCGACCAACGAGTTCTTCGTCGAAGTGGATCTGGTGGCCGAAATGGCCGTCTACAATCCTTTCGATTTCTTTCTGGAGCCGACGGCCGAGGAGTATCCTTTCGCCTACGACGACAGCCTCGCGCGCGAACTGCGTCCGTATCTCGAAACGCAGCCCGCCGGGCCCAAACTCTCGGCATGGCTCGATCAGGTTTCGCGCGAGAAGCGCCGCACAATCGATTTTCTCATCGGCCTCAATCAGCGCCTGCAGAACGAGATCGGCTACGTGATCCGTCTGGAGCCGGGCATCCAGACCTGCGAACAAACGCTCGGCCTCGGCACCGGATCATGCCGCGACACGGCCTGGCTGCTGGTGCAGATCCTGCGGCATTTGGGCCTCGCCGCGCGCTTCGTCTCCGGTTATCTGATTCAACTCGTCGCCGACGTGAAGCCGCTCGAAGGACCTGCGGGCGCCTCCACCGACTTCACCGACCTGCACGCATGGACCGAAGTCTACCTGCCCGGCGCGGGATGGGTCGGGCTGGATCCAACCTCCGGGCTGCTTGCAGGCGAGGGCCACATTCCACTGGCCTGCACGCCCGATGCGAGCAGCGCCGCGCCCATCTCCGGTCTGATCGACGAATGCGAGACGGTTTTCTCGCACGAGATGTCCGTGCACCGCATCTTCGAATCGCCGCGAGTGACGAAGCCGTACAGCGACGATCAATGGCGGGAAATCGAAACCCTCGGTCACTGGGTTGACGAAAAACTCTGTGCGGGAGACGTTCGTCTCACCATGGGCGGCGAACCCACCTTCGTTTCCATCGACGATGCCGATGGCGCCGAATGGACCACCACCGCTTGCGGCCCCAACAAACGCCGGCTTTCCGGAGATCTGCTGCTCAAGCTCTACGCGCGTTTCGCCGACGGCGGCATGCTGCATTTGGGACAAGGCAAGTGGTACCCCGGCGAGCCGCTGCCGCGCTGGGCGCTGGCTTGTTACTGGCGCAAAGACGGCGTGCCCATCTGGCGCGATCCCACACTGTTCGCGAAAGACACCGACGACCACAAATACAACGCCTCCGATGCGCGCCGATTCCTCGAAGCCGTATCCCGGCGGCTCGAAGTCGACCCGCTCTTCATCATGATCGCGTATGAGGACGTCCTCTATTACCTCTGGAAGGAACGCCGTCTGCCGGCGAATGTCGATCCCGAGGATTCCAAACTGAAGGATCCGGTCGAGCGCGCGCAATTGGCCCGCGTCTTCGAAGCGGGCCTCGACAAGACCATCGGCTACGTGCTGCCGCTGCGCCGCCTCACCGGCCCATCGGGGCAGCCTTACTGGACCAGCCAGCCATGGTTCGTGCGCGCCGAGCGGTTATTTCTGACGCCCGGCGATTCGCCCATGGGTTATCGATTGCCCCTCGAATCTCTTCCGTGGACGAAGCCGGAAGACACCGAATGGAGCTTCGAAGCCGACCCCTTTGCCGAACGGGACAAGCTGCCCGACAGGCCGACGCGCAAGCAGCACCTGTTCGCCGCGAAAGGCTCGAAAGCCGCGCCCGCGCGCGTCGCCGCAATCGCCGCGATCGGGGACCATCCGCCCGAAGCCAAGCCGGCGCCGCCTGAAAAGGGCAAATCGGCGCCATGGGTCGCGCGTCCCGCGCTCTGCACACAGGTGCGCGAAGGCAAACTCTTCGTCTTCATGCCGCCCGTCGAATACGTGGCCGATTATCTCGATCTCGTCAACGCGGTCGAAGATACCGCCGCGCATCTGGCAATCAAGGTGGTGATCGAAGGCTACACGCCGCCTTACGACCCGCGCATCAACGTGCTCAAAGTGACGCCCGATCCCGGCGTGATCGAAGTGAACGTCCATCCCGCGCACTCATGGGGCGAGATGGTCGAGCAGACCACGGAGCTTTACCGTCTCGCGCGCGAGTCGCGCCTGGGCACGGAAAAGTTCATGCTCGACGGCCGCCATTCGGGCACCGGCGGCGGCAACCACGTGGTCATCGGGGCCTCCAAGCCGGAAGACAGTCCGTTCCTCCGCCGGCCCGATCTGCTGCGCAGCATGGTCGGATACTGGCAGAACCATCCGGCGCTTTCCTACATGTTTTCCGGCCTGTTCATCGGCCCTACCAGCCAGCATCCGCGCGTTGACGAAGCGCGGACGGATTCGCTTTACGAGCTCGAAATCGCGTTCAGCCAGGTGCCCGACAAGGGCCAGGAAAACATCGCGCCCTGGCTCGTCGACCGGATCTTCCGCAACCTGCTGATCGACCTCACCGGCAACACGCACCGCACGGAGCTGTGCATCGACAAGCTCTATGCGCCCGAATCGCCGTCCTCGCGGCTGGGCCTCGTCGAGCTGCGCGCCTTCGAAATGCCGCCCCACGCGCGCATGAGCCTCACCCAGCAGCTGCTGGTGCGTGCCTTAATAGCGCACTTCTGGGAAAACCCCTATAAGCGCAGCCTGGTCTGGTGGGGGACGGCGCTGCATGACCGTTTCATGCTGCCTTACTTCGTCGAGCGCGATTGGGAAGACGTCCTCGATGAACTGAACGACGCCGGCTACGTGTTCAAACAGGAATGGTTCGCGCCGCATCTCGAGTTCCGGTTCCCGGCCATCGGCTCGGTAACCAAACGCGGCATTCATCTCGAACTGCGGCACGCGCTTGAACCTTGGAACGTCCTGGGCGAAGAAACCTCGGCGGGCGGCACTGCGCGCAACGTGGATTCCTCGGTCGAGCGCATGCAGGTGAAGGTCTCGGGCATGATCGACCCGCGCTTTATCGTGCTCTGCAACGGCAGGCGGGTGCCGCTGCATCCGACCGGCGTCACGGGCGAATACGTGGCCGGAGTGCGCTATCGCGCATGGCAGCCGCCGTCGTGCCTGCACCCCAACATCCCGGTTCATACACCTTTGGTGTTTGATATCGTGGACACATGGTCGGGACGCGCCATCGGGGGCTGCACGTATCATGTGTCTCATCCCGGCGGACGAGCCGACGAACAATTCCCGGTCAACGCGTATGAAGCCGAGAGCCGCCGTCTGGCGCGTTTCAGCAGCGTCGGCCACACGCCGGGTCTGATGGCGATACCGAACGAAGAACGGAACCCCGAATTTCCGTTCACGCTGGATTTGCGGCGCTCGCCGTAGCATGAGCATTTCCGTAGACACTCTCGTTTCTCCATCGCTCGACGACGGTTATCGGCCGGCCGAGGGAATCTACGACGAAATGTGCGATGCCTCCGGCGCGCATCGTCCGCACTGGGACGCCTACATGGCTTCGCTCTCGGAAATCGGGCGCGAAGAGCTGGCCCGCCGATGGCAGACGGCGCGGCAGCGCATCCGCGAAAACGGCGTCAGCTACAACGTTTACGGCGACCCGCTCGGCATGGCGCGCCCGTGGGTTCTCGACGCCATTCCCATTCTGATTTCGCCCAACGAATGGCGGGAACTGGAGGCGGGACTCATCCAGCGCGCGCGCCTGCTCAACTGGATTCTGGCCGATCTCTACGGCCCCCAAAAACTGCTGCGCGGCGGCCATCTGGCGCCAGCCATCGTATTCGCAAATCCGGGGTTCCGGCGGCCCTGCCGCGGCCTGCCCATCCCCGACCACACGCATCTGCACCTGCTCGCCGTGGATCTGGCGCGATCCGCCGACGGCCAATGGTGGGTCCTGGCGGACCGTCTCCAGGCGCCATCCGGAGCCGGCTACGCGCTCGAAAACCGCATCGTGCTGGCCGAGACTTTCCCGGACATGTTCCGCGCCTTTCAGGTCCAGCGTTTGGCTTCGTTTTTTCGCGCGTTCCGGGACAATCTGCTGCGCCTCTCGCCCGCCATGAACCGGAATCCGCGCGTCGTGCTGCTCACCCCCGGACCCTACAACGAAACTTACTTCGAGCACTCCTATCTCGCCCGCTATCTCGGCTGGACGCTGGCGCAGGGCAACGATATGACCGTGCGCGACAGCCGCGTCTTCCTCAAAACGCTCGAAGGCCTCAAGCAGGTGGACGTGATCCTGCGCCGCGTGGATGGCGCTTATTGCGATCCCATCGAGCTGCGCGCCGATTCCTATCTGGGCGTTGCCGGCATGGTGGAAGCGGTGCGCGCGGGCAACGTCGTAGTGGCCAACGCGCTCGGCAGCGGCCTCGCTGAATCGCCTGCGCTCATGCCGTTCCTCGGCGGACTCAGCAGCCGTTTCCTCGGCGAAAAACTCAAGCTGCCGTCGGTGGCGACGTGGTGGTGCGGCCAGACCCCGGCAATGACTTATGTTCGCCGGAATCTGGACAACCTGGTCATCAAACCTTCCTTCCCGGTCCACGGCGTTGAACCGGTCTTCGGCGGAAAATTGAGCCGTGAGGAAAAGACGAAACTGCTGGCGAAAATCGAGGCGCGGCCTTACAACTACACGGGCCAGGAGCTGCTCCATCTTTCCACCGCGCCGGTGTGGTCCGAAGACCGCCTGGTTCCGCGCCGCGTGGTGCTGCGCGTGTATCTGGCGGCCGCGGGAGATTCGTGGGTGGTGATGCCCGGCGGACTGGCGCGCATTTCGCCATCGCTTGATTCGCCGGTTGTCTCGATGCAGCGCGGCGGCGGCAGCAAAGACACGTGGGTGCTTTCCGATCATCCCGTGGATCACGTCACGCTGCAGCGTCCTCGCGATCAGCCGGTGATCCCGACCCGCGGCGCAAGCGGCGATCTGCCCAGCCGCGCCGCCGACAATCTCTTCTGGCTTGGCCGCTACGGCGAGCGCTGCGAGCATCTGGCGCGCGTGCTGCGCTGCATCATGGTCCGTCTCACGGGCGAATCCGGCGCGCCCGGCAACGCGGAATGGAAATCCCTCATGCGCCTGCACGGTTCGCTTGAGACCGAGGATTCGCGCATGGAGGAGAACGATCCCCAGGGCCATCTCAATCCCGCCGAAGAACTCGAACAGGAGATCCTCTCGCTGATCTTCGAGGAAGACCGGAGCGACAGTCTGGTCTCGAACCTCAATCGCGTTTCCCGCGCCACGGCTTCCGTGCGCGACCGCCTTTCGAGCGATCTGGTGCGCGTGGTCAGTCAGCTCGGTTCGATCATACGGATACCGCCGCCTCACGACGGCGAATCCACGCCCGCGTGGGGCTATGTTTCGGCCGGCGACGCGCTT
>JASHSD010000047.1 GCA_030036985.1 Bryobacteraceae bacterium | reverse complement strand
TGTGGAAGTAAGCCAGGTTGAGGCTCATCCGATCCCGCAGCAGCTTGAATCGCGTGCCCGCTTCGAATTGTTCGCCGGTTTCGGGTTTCAGCGTATTGCCCGCCAGCGAAAGCTCCGTTTGCGCGGTAAACGAGGTCGCCCAGTTGGCGTATAGAGTCACGTGCGGGTCGAGCGGCGAGACCACGCCGGCGCGGTAGGTGAAAGGGTTTTGCGCGAACCTGTCTTCCGGTCCGCCATACTGCCAGACGCCGTTGACCACGGGATAGTTGAAGTCATAGTGGCGATAGGCGTCGTAGCGTCCTCCCAACAGGATCTGAAATTTCGGATGGATGTTGATGAAGTCCTGGAAGTAGATTGCGTTCTGAATGTTGTCCACCCCGTCGTAGCTGCTGGCCGGGAAACTCGTCACCGCGGTGGCCGTCTCGATGGGATTGTACAGCGAGATGGAGGGGATGGGCAGGTCTTCCGCCTCGGTGCTCCTTTCGGTCCTATGGTAGTAGTCGTCGAACTCGTAGCCGACCATGTATTGGTGTTTCCCCAGCAGGTGGAAGCTGCCCTTGAGATCGGTCTGACTGAAACCCACATAGTTATGGTGAAAGAAGAAAAGACTGAATGTGTTCGGATTGACGCTGCTGCCGCGCAGCACCTGGTAGGGAACACTGGTGATATCGACGGCGTTTCCCTCGTCTTCCCAGTATTCATCGGTTCCGTACTGAAATTGCGCCGACGAGCGCAGCGTCAGATTATCGCTGAAGTCGTGCTCATAAAACGCCTGCGCGATCGGAGAGTTCAAATTCTCGAAATTGCCCGGCGTGTTGTAGCGGTTGTTGATGTTGATGCCCGGCGGGATGACGAATCCGTAGGGGGTGGTCGCTGTAAGCGGGTTGGCCAGCGGTAAAAGGGGAATTCCCGCGTCCATGTCGAAGTGGTCGTCGTTCCAGTTGACGTTGAAGCGAAGCCGGTCGCGCGGCGTGATATGCCAGAAAAGCTTTGGCGTGAGGTCGAAGCGGTCATAGCCAGCCCCGCGGAATCCATCGCTGTGGGAGAAGCCGACGTCAATCCGGTAGAGCAGGTTGGGCGATGTGCCCAGCGGTCCCGTCGACCCGAACTCGATTCCTTCCGTGCCCCACTGCCCGCCGCGGAGGACCAGTTCCTGCTGCCTCGCATCCAGCGGTTGCTTCTCTACGATATTGATGGTTCCTCCGGGATCCTGTGTTCCATAAAGCATTGATGCCGGGCCCTTGAGGACGTCGATTTCCTGAATGCTGTTGACTTGGGAATCCGAGCGGTTGCCCCAGATGGGGATACCGTTAAGCAGGATCGCCGAACCGGGGTCCTGGTCCATGATCTGGCCGCGAAATTCGAAGTAGTTCAGCGAGCCGTATTGCGTCCAGGCGTTCGCGGCGGGGAGGTTGTTGATTGCCGGGACGATGTCGGTCAGATTCTGCTGCTGAAGCATGGCCAGAGAAACGGTGTTCACTGTGACGGGCAGGTCCGACGCGGGAATATCCGTTTTGGAGGCGACGTTCTGATCGTCAACCTGAGCCATTACAGTCACGGTGGAACTGAGCGACCGCGGCGCCAGGACAGCGTCCAACGTCACCGTTCGCCCGGCGGTCACCACCACGGCGTCTTTTCCTACGGACTGAAAACCATCGTGGCTGAACTGTACCGTATATGTACCGCCCGGAACGTCGGCAACCCGGTAAGAACCGTCGTAAAGGCCCACAGTTTTCCTGACAGCTGCGCCTTGAGAATCCAGAACCTCGACTGTGGCTGCAGGCAAGGCCAAGTCCTGACTGTCGGATATTCTTCCCTCAATCGTTCCTGACGGCCCGCCTTGACCCTGCGCCTGTGCAAATCCGGGCGCCATCATACAGACGAGAAGTGCTGAATACGCGGTCCGACACGTGGGGTGCGTTTTCAAAATGCTCTCCAGACGGGGTCGCGTCGGCTGCCGACGCCGGACCCGATAGGAAACGCTAACATGCCATCGCGGGCATCACAAGCGTACGCCGGTCACAAACAGGTCACTGACCGGTATATGACCGCGGATTTGCCGACAAACATTAATGTTCGATAGGTTCGATGTCGAAGGCCGCTGGGGTCGGGCTGCCAATTCGAGCCGAATCAGATTCGGATACGCATGCGCGAGGCGCGTCCGAACGGGAAGAAACGGCCGGTTTCGTAGTTTGCACAGGATTTGCCGGCGCGGGGCCGGCGGCGTGAGAGTAGCCGTTGCCTATAATTTCGGCGTGATGTCGCGGTGAAGCACATACGAGATGTCCACCGGCACATCATCCATCGCTTTCACGCGCAGCACGACCTGGTAATACCGCGGAATATTATCGGAACCCGACTTCAGCCTCGACACCAGCATGTCGGCCAGTTCGGGGCTGGTGAGCGCTTTTACTCCACCCATTACGCTTGCGTTCTGATTGCCGGAGAGCATGAGGATTGCGCCCGGCCCGTTCATCGCCGGAATTCGGCTGATCAGGGCGTAGCTTACGCCCGCTTCTCCGCCGTTTGGCGAGGCGCGGTCCTCGAAGAATGCGGCCTCGCCGGTCTTCGGATGGAGGTTCCGCACGCCTGAGGGGTCGAGCACCAGTTGCGTGTCCATCGGGATATCGTCCGTCTGACGAATGCCGGCCATAGGCCCGAGGAATACGACGTTGTCTTCGGCGAGTTCCGGCCACGAAAGCATATTGGCTCGCGTGATCATCACCGCCTCTTTTCTCGGCGCCAGGAACTGGCCCAACAGGAATGCGCTGGTTGCCGTGCCGGTTTCCGTATAGCCGTACGACGGCTGCGCCAGCCCGGCACCCAACGCGCTCTCAAGAGAAGAGATGTGATTGGAAGCGTCCGCTTCGTCCCAGTCGTTCAC
>JASHSD010000608.1 GCA_030036985.1 Bryobacteraceae bacterium | reverse complement strand
AAACTCACGATCCGGCAGGAAACCCGGCAACTGCGAGAAAACGGTTCGACCTTGATTCACGCATCATTGTGAACCATCCCGGATTCGGCTTCGGAGACCCGCCACGTTTCAAATCGCGGCAAGCTAACTACGCGTTCAACTCTCAGCAAGAAAAGTACTTGCGAGCGGCCACTCCTTCATTAGCCGGACAGTTCTGGTTTCGGCCGGATGCCGCTCGTAACGGTAATCTGTGTAATATAGCGACCCGCTGAACTGGCCGGGCGCGGGGTTGGTCCACGCCGCCGGATTGAGCACGGCCGTCGTGGTGGGATTGTAGCAATTGCAGTTGAGGCTGGGCACCGTATATAAGGGCTGACCCGGTACGGGCAACATCGTCACTCCCTGGAACAATGTGTTTGCGGTGCTCGTGGTGGCGGCGGGCACAGGGATCGGAAGTCCTCTCGAATAATCCAGCAGCGTGCCCACCTGCCAGTCTTTCATAATCCAGGAGCCGACCTTGCCAAGGGCTGAGATCTTCGGCAACGTGTAGCTGCCCGAAATAATCAGAACCTGCGGCTGATCGAATGCCGAAATGGATTTCTGATACGGGTTGAGAACGGTATTGTTAACGTAGCTCGTGGGCGCGCCGGTGCCGTTGGGAACCGTGATGGACGTGCTGGTATCGACTCCGATGTCCTCAGACTTCTGCCAGGTGTAGGTGACTGTCGCCACGACGTTATGCGAAAACCGTTTGGTTAGTTTGGTCTGCAGCGAGTCGTACCAGGTCTTGCCCAAAGGATCGCCGATAACAGGTATATTCGCGAACTGCGGGAACGGCCGCAGCGACTGCGCCACGGTGTTTCCGGTCGAGAACCCGGCGTATGGAGCGCCAAGGCTGTACTGCGCCAGTTCGGCTGCCGAAACGTTGCGCAAAGGAGTAGCGAGCAGCGTCGTCGTGGCGGGATTGCTCAGATCAAGACCGTGCGCTGCCAGGATCGCTGGGGTGACCGCGTTCAGGTCCTCGAGCGCGGGCGCCTGCCACCACACTCCGCGATTTCCCACGTACGAGGCCTCCACGGCGAGATCTTTCCCGATTTCCCGCTCCACGCCGATGCTCCATTCGTTTTGCCCCGGCGGCCGGCCCGCATTCGGATCGAAGAAGCCGACGCCGCCGGGAAGAACCTGACCGCCGGTGAGCGAGAGCGGAAGTATTTCCGAAGGGAAGACCGGAGTCGCGACGGGCGACGGCCCGCCCAGCGTCATCACCGCCTGACCCAGACCCGGCGAACTGATCGTCTGCGTATTCACGATGCCGGGGTTATTGATGCCGAGCGGACTCACGCTCGTGGGGCCGTAGATAAGACCCCAACCGGCGCGGATGACAGTATTATCGGTAACCGAGTAAGCCAGTCCGACGCGCGGACCGAGCCCATACGGATACGCCTTCGCAAACGTGCAGTTGCACGCCCCGGGGCCGCTGCCCTGATACAGGAAAGCCCCGTTCTCGCCAGGCACTGTCTGGCTTGGCGCGTTCGGGAAGAAGTCGACGGAACGGTCGTGCTCTTCGCTGAACGGAGTGCCGTAGTCGTAGCGGACGCCGTAGTCGAGCGTCAGTTTCCGCGTCACTTTCCATGAGTCCTGCGCGAAGAAGCCAAGCTGCGCCTTGGACTCCCGGTAATCGGCAACGGCTGCGATGTTGTAAGTGTCCACCTGACCCAGCAGGAAACTCGCGTAGGGCAGACCCATGGTTCCACCCGATAAGGTAGTTCCTACCAGCGATGGCACCCCGGTCTCATTGCCGCTGAAGGTATACGCGCCGTTGGTGTTCGTGTATGGGATCGTCGGCACGGCTTCCCAGTAAAGGTCTGTGCCGAATTTGACGGTGTGATTGCCGCGCACCCAGGTCAGACTGGCGTTTCCTTCCGGCTTCTCCCAGTAACTGTGAGTCTGGTCGGGAGGTCCCATGTTGTAAGTGCCGCCGACGGACGTGCATCCCGTGGTTTCGGAGCAAAGTCCGTTGAAGATCGGAAAATTGCGGTCGAGCGTAGCTCCAGACAGGCCGATGCCCGTGGGCGGCGGCGCGGCGGCGTCGTAATTCAGCACCGGGGCATTGTCGAAAAATCTGTTCTGCTGATATCCGACGCCGATATGCATCAGCATGGTCGGCGAAATCGTGTAATCGTAATTCAGGCGCTCGATGTTCGAGTTGATATACGAGCCGCGCGATTCCGTAATCGGCGAGGGCAGGCCTTCGGAGTTGCCGTAAATCGGCGACAGCGGAGCGATGCTGTCGGTGGTCGACCAGTAGAACGATAACTTCGAATTCGGACCCAGAAGCTGATCCATTTTGAGCGACGGAATCGTCGTATGCCTCAACGCCGGATACACCGGAAGGTAGTTATTAATCGTCGCTCCGGTCTGTGGCTGCGGGATCAGCGCCTGAACGTTCAGCGCCACCGGATTCAGCATGCTGGCCGGAATTGAGTTGTCGGGAAACGGAATGCCTGTGCCCGGCTCGAAAATCTCGCCGGCATAGATCGGGGCCCCGGTTGCGTCCAGCGCGGGCGCTCCCGAGGAAGTTTTCAGCTCCGTGTTGCCGGCCGCGGCGATGGCGTTGCTGAAATTTCCATTGCGGTAAGCCGCTGTCGGAACCGTGATGTAGGTGTTGTTGATGGTCTGGGTCTCGCGGAACTGCTCGAAGCTGAAAAAGAAAAAGGTCTTGTCCTTGCCGTTATAGAGTTTCGGAATCCTGACGGGCCCGCCGAGCGTAAAACCGTAATCGTTGCGGCGGGCGCGGGGAGTGGAGCTGGTGAAGGGAGTGTGTGCGTTCAGGATTTCGTTGACGAAGTAGTCGTATGCCGTGCCATGGTAGTCGTTGGTTCCCGACTTCATGGTGACGTTGAAGAACCCGCCGCCGACCGCGCCGTATTCCGGCGCGAAGTTGCTGGTTTGGACCGCCACTTCCTGAATGGCGTCGACGCCGGGCTGTGTCTGGGCTCCCGCATAGGGGAAGCCGAAGTCGGTGGCATCCATGCCATCGACGTGGTACGCATAAGAATTGGCTTCGGCGCCGTTGATCTTTACTTCCGAATTCGGCACATAATAAACGCCCGGAACCACGTTGAGCACATTATTCGGGTTTCGGATGCCCAAACTTCCGGAGTTCGCGCTGCCGACGCCGAGCATCGGCAATTGGTCGAGCGTCTGAACCTTCACGTTGGAACTGATGTCGCCGGTTTCCGTCTTAAGCAGACTGGCTTCGGCGCTGACTGTCACAGACTCGGTCTCCGATCCGATTTCGAGCGGGACGTCGATCCGCAGCACCTGCGCCGCCTCCACCGTGATGCCGGAGCGGACAAACTTTTTGAAACCCGTCACGGTCACCGTTATTTCATACGGTCCCACCGGCAGCTGCACCAGCGTGTAATTTCCCGTGTCGGTGCTGACGGTCGGAAACACCGCCCCGGTGTCCTGCTGTTTCGCCTGGATCCTGGCGTTCGCCACGACGGCTCCGGTGGAGTCCGTGACTGTGCCGGTAATCGTCCCGCGATCGCTCTGCGCGAAGGCTGCGGCTGCAAGCAGCAGCGGGATACAGAAAGCCCTTGGAATTGTGTGCATGAGACCCTTTCTTCACCTGGGCACACTTATGGCGCCGCGGGTGAAGCCGATAATCAATCTGAATTACTGAAGCGTGCGTTGGATAAATGCCAACTGTTTGTAAGAGTCTATAACAGCCCCGGATCGCCGTCAAAGAATAATAAAAGGGCGATTGTGAGATTTCAAACGCCCCTGGGAACGGTTATTTCTTACATTCGGCGATTTATGTGCGAAAGCAACCGAGTTTCTTAGAGCAGGATAATGCGTTTGCGCACGGCGTAGAGAATCAGATCCGCCGTCCCGTGGAGCGAAAGCTTGCGCAGGATGTGGCCGCGATGCGTCTCCACGGTCGTCGGGCTGATATTGAGAAGGTTGGCGACTTCCTTGTTGGCCCGGCCTTCGGCCAGCAACTGCAGGATCTCGCGCTCGCGATCGGTCAGCAGTT
>JASHSD010000607.1 GCA_030036985.1 Bryobacteraceae bacterium | reverse complement strand
GCACTTCTCGCGGTACGAGGAAGTGCCGAAGAACATCGCCGAAGAGATCGTGGCGCGGGTTCAGGGAAAGGTTACCAAGTAGGAGTTTTCAAGGAGATTTGGCGCAATGGCAAAAGAGAAATTTGATCGCAGCAAACCGCACGTCAACATCGGCACGATCGGCCACATCGATCACGGCAAGACCACGCTGACGGCGGCCATCACGAAGGTGCTGGCCAAGCACAATCCGAAGGTGTCTTTCCGTTCCTTCGATTCGATCGACAACGCGCCGGAAGAAAAGGCCCGCGGCATCACCATCGCGGCGTCGCACGTGGAGTACGAGACGGCGAAGCGGCACTACGCGCACGTCGATTGCCCCGGCCACGCCGATTACATCAAGAACATGATCACGGGCGCGGCCCAGATGGATGGCGCGATTCTCGTCGTCGCGGCGACCGACGGCCCCATGCCCCAGACCCGCGAGCACATTCTGCTGGCCCGCCAGGTGGGCGTGCCGTACATCGTCGTCGCCATGAACAAGGTCGACATGGTGGACGATCCCGAGCTGCTCGATCTGGTCGAACTCGAAGTGCGCGAGCTGCTGACGAGCTATCAGTTTCCGGGCAACGATCTGCCGGTGGTTCGCGTATCGGCGCTGGGCGCGCTGAACGGCGAGCCGCAGTGGGAAAAGACGGTCGACGAGCTGATGGAAGCGGTCGACAGCTACATTCCGATCCCCGAGCGCGTGGTGGACAAGCCGTTCCTGATGCCGATCGAAGACATCTTCTCGATCCAGGGACGCGGCACGGTGGTGACGGGGCGCATCGAGCAGGGCATCTGCAAGGTGGGCGAGGAAATGGAAATCGTCGGCTTCCGGGACACGCGCAAGACGGTGGTGACGGGCGTGGAAATGTTCAAGAAGCTGCTCGACGAAGGCCGGGCGGGCGACAACGTGGGTCTGCTGCTGCGCGGCGTGGAAAAGACGGAAGTGGAGCGCGGGCAGGTGATCGCGAAGCCGGGCTCGATCAAGCCGCACAAGAAGTTCCGTGGCGAAGTTTACGTGCTGTCGAAGGAAGAAGGCGGGCGTCATACGCCGTTCTTCAAGGGATACCGGCCGCAGTTCTACTTCCGTACGACGGACGTGACGGGAGTGGCGGAGCTGCCGGAAGGAACGGAAATGGTGATGCCGGGCGACAACGTGCAGCTGGTAGTCGAGCTGATTACGCCGGTCGCCATGGACAAGGGTCTGCGGTTCGCCATCCGCGAAGGCGGCCGGACGGTCGGCGCGGGCACTGTTTCGGAGATCCTGGATTAATTCGATGGCGCTCAAGGATCGCATTCGCATTCGTCTGAAGGCATACGATCATCGCGTGCTCGATCAGTCGACCACGGAGATTGTGGATACGGCAAAGCGGACGGGGGCCACGGTAGCGGGCCCCATTCCGCTGCCCACGTCAACCTCAAGGACGACGGTGTTGCGGTCTCCGCACGTGGATAAGAAGTCGCGGGAACAGTTTGAAATCCGGACGCACAAGCGGTTGCTGGATATTCTCGAACCCACGCAGCAGACGGTCGATGCGCTGATGAAGCTCGATCTGCCGGCGGGCGTGGACGTGGAAATCAAGGCGTTCGGCAAAGGGTAATCGCCGTAAATACCGAGCCGCGACCGTAAGGAAGCGGTGGTCGGGAAACAGGAACAAGATATGAGTCCAGGAATTCTTGGAAAAAAAATCGGCATGACGCAGTTGTTCCGGCCGGACGGGCAAGTGGTCCCCGTGACCCTCCTCAAAGCCGGTCCCTGCTTCGTCGTGCAACGGAAGACTCCGGCGACCGACGGTTATGACGCGGTGCAGCTCGGCTTCAACGAATTCATCAAGCCGAAGCGAATCAATAGGCCGCAGACGGGTCACCTGAAGAAGGCCGATGCCGAGGGCGTGCGCTTCCTGAGTGAGTTCCGGCTCTCCGGCGGCGAAGGCGACATGAAAGCCGGCGACAAGGTTCTGGTCAGCGACTTCAAGCCCAACGAGAAGGTCGACGTGATCGGCGTCTCGAAAGGCCGCGGTTACGCGGGTCTGGTGAAGCGCCATCATTTCGGCGGCGGCGACGCCACCCACGGCTCCATGCACCACCGTGCGCCCGGCTCGATCGGGGCGTCCAGCTTTCCTTCGCGCGTTCTGCCGGGTATGCGCATGTCGGGACGCATGGGCGACGCCCAGGTGACGGTGCGCAATCTCGAGATCGTCGAGATCGATACCGAAGACAACGTGCTTGCGGTGAAGGGCGCGGTCCCCGGACCTAACGGCGGCTACGTGGTCGTGCGGAGGGCAAAGAGATAACTATGCCAACCGTGGATGTTGTCGATTTAAGCAACGCGAAAGTCGGCGAAATCGAATTGGCCGATGCCGTGTTCGGCGCCGAGGTGAATCAGGATCTGCTCTACGAGTCCGTTCGGCATTACATGGCCGGCAAACGCGCCGGTACGCACAAAGTCAAGACCCGGCATGAGGTCGCAGGTTCCGGCAAGAAGCTGTGGAAGCAAAAAGGGACCGGCCGCGCCCGCATGGGTTCGGTTCGCAGCCCTATATGGCGCCACGGCGGCACGGTTCACGGACCGGTGCCCCGCGATTACAGCTACAAGCTGCCGCGCAAAATGCAGCTGGGCGCGCTGCGCTCGGCGCTTTCGGCGAAGCTGCGCGATGGCGAACTGAAGATTGTCTCGGCGTTCCAGTTGGCCGATCACAAGACGAAGAGTTTCGCGCAGGCGCTGTCGAAGCTCGAAGCCACGAACAAGGTTCTTCTGGTCGAGACCGGCGAGAATCGCAATCTCGAACTGAGCGCCCGGAACCTCGAAGGCGTGGTTCTGGTGCGCAGTCACGAGGTGCATCCTTATCTGCTGCTCGACGCCACGCGCGTGTTGCTGACCCAGGCGGCCGCTGCGAAATTGAGCGAGACGCTGGCCAAGAGCGCGCCGAAAAGACAGGAGACCCCCGATGCCGTGTAATTCAAGCGTGGCTGCCGCGCCCCGAGTCATCGGGGCGGGTGTGGGTCGAGACGAGTCTCGACCCGGCAGGCACGAGTGCCTGCGCCACAATGCTGTCGGAAACCAGGAGGCCCAATAATGACCATTCACGACACGCTCATCCGGCCTCTGGTCACGGAAAAGGGCATCTTGAAAAAGGAAGCTGAGCGCACCCTCTGCTTCCAGGTGGCGCCCGGCGCCAACAAAGTTATGGTGAAGCAGGCCGTCGAAAAGCTCTTCAAAGTGAGAGTGGAAGAAGTGCGGACCGCGAATTTCGAGGGCAAGCTGCGCCGCCGCGGCCGATTCGTCGGGTATCGTTCGGACTGGAAGAAGGCTTACGTGAAGCTGGAACCCGGCCAGAAGGTCCCCGAATTTACGGAGATGTAATTTCAGATGGCCATCAAGAAATTCTCACCCACCACTCCCAGCCGGCGCTACATGACCGTGGTCTCCCGCGAGGGCATCACGAAGGACACGCCGGAAAAATCGCTCGTCGAGCCGCGCGTGAAGACCGGCGGACGCAACAACACCGGCCGCGTCACCTCGCGCTTCATCTCCGGCGGCCATAAGCAGGCTTATCGCGTCATCGATTTCAAGCGCGATAAATTCGGCATACCGGCAAAGGTGGCGGCGATCGAATACGATCCCAACCGCTCGGCCCGCATCGCGCTCCTCAACTACGCCGATGGCGAGAAGCGCTACATCATCGCGCCCGAAGGTTTGAAGGTCGGGGCGACGGTTTCATCCGGTCCCGAGGCCGACATCCTGGTCGGCAATGCGCTTCCGCTTAAGAACATTCCCGCCGGCACCATCGTCCACAACATCGAATTACGGCCCGGCAAAGGCGCGCAGATGGCGCGCTCCGCCGGGACGCAGGCGCAGCTGGTTTCGCGCGAAGGCGGCGTGGCGCTGCTGAAGCTGCCCTCCGCTGAAGTCCGCCGCGTCTCCACCGACTGTATGGCGACCATCGGCGTCGTCGGCAACTCCGATCACGAAAACGTGTCGCTGGGCAAGGCCGGACGCAAGCGCTGGATGGGCAAGAGTCCGCACAACCGCGGCGTATCCATGAACCCGGTCGACCATCCGCACGGCGGCGGCGAAGGCAAAACTTCGGGCGGACGCCACCCGGTGACCCCGTGGGGTCAGCCGACCCGCGGCTTCAAGACGCGGAATAACAAGCGCACGAATAAGTTCATCGTGACCGACCGTAGAGGAAAGCAATAAATGGGACGTTCCGTAAAAAAAGGACCGTTTACCGATTCGCATCTGGAGACGCGCATCGACACGCTGAATGCGGCGAACGACAAGAAAGTGGTTCGCACCTGGTCGCGGCGCTCGACGATTCTGCCGGAGTTCGTTGGTCACACCATCGCCGTCCACAACGGCCGAAAATTCATCCCGGTTTACGTGACCGAGAATATGGTGGGACACAAGATGGGCGAGTTCTCTCCCACCCGCACGTTCAAGGGTCACCAGGCGAAGGCGGCGACCGAGAAGTCGTCGAAGGCGTAGGCACCAAATGATCAAAGCAGAGGCAAGATACATTCGGATCTCCCCGCAGAAGGCGCGCCTCGTGGTGGATCTGATCCGCGGCAAAAAGGCGAACGACGCAGTCATTATCCTGCGCAGCGTCAACAAGCGCATCGCGCCGGCGGTCGAGAAGGTGCTGCACTCGGCCATCTCCAACGCGCAGAACCATAACGAAGATGTCGACGTGGATCAGCTCTACGTCTCGCAGGCTTACGTCAACGAAGGACCGCGCCAGAAGCGCGTCCGGCCGGCCCCGATGGGCCGCGCCTACCGGATTCAGAAGCGCACGTCGCACATCGTCGTCTGGGTCGACGAAAAGGAATAACATGGGTCAGAAAGTTCATCCTTACGGCTTCCGGCTCGGCTTCAACAAACCGTGGCGCTCGCGCTGGTTCTCGAAGCAGGGATACGCGGGGCTTCTGCAGGAAGACCTGGAGCTCAAGGAGGGGCTGCGCAGGCAGCTGAAGTCGGCGGGCGTCAGCTCGATCGAGGTGGATCGCCCCGGCAACAAGCTGCGGGTCACCATCCGCACCTCCCGGCCCGGCATCATCATCGGCCGCAAAGGCGCCGAGATCGAAAAGCTCAAGACCTCTCTCGCCAAGAAAACCAAGCGCGAAGTTTTCATCGATATTCAGGAAGTGCACAAGCCGGAGCTCGACGCCCAGTTGGTTTCGGAATCGATCGCCCTGCAGCTTGAAAAGCGCGTGGCTTTCCGCCGCGCCATGCGCAAGGCCGTCGATTCGGCGCTGCTTTTCGGCTGCAAGGGAATCAAGGTCCGCGTCTCCGGCCGCCTGAACGGCGCGGAAATCGCCCGCAGCGAATGGTATCTGCAGGGCCAGCTTCCGCTGCACACGCTGCGCGCCGATATCGATTACGGCACCACCGAAGCCCACACCACCTACGGCGTCATCGGCGTCAAGGCATGGTTGTATAAAGGCGAAATTCTGGCGGATGGCAAACGCACTCTGTCGCAGGATGGCGAACCGAGACGCAATGAACGCGGCCCCGGCGCGCGCGATCGCGACCGGCGTCCGCGCCGCGATGGCGATCGTCCAGGCGGGGAACGCGGGGACCGTGGTGAACGTGGCGGCGATCGTGGCGAACGCCCCGCTCCGATAGGCGAACCCGCCGCTCCCGTTCAAACAGCTCCCACCGAAGCGCGTCCCGCGCGCACCGGCGGACCCATCATGCCGCCGCTGATGCCGCCGTCGCAGCCCGCGTGGAAAGAAGGTCCGAAGCAGGAATCCGGAGAAGCAGCGCCGGAATCGCCGGCCCCGAACACGGAAGCGAAGGACACGGAAACGAAGGAATAACTGAACTATGTTGATGCCCAAGAAGGTCAAGTACCGCAAGGTCCAGCGCGGGCGCATGAAGGGCAAAGCCTGGCGCGGTTCCTCCATCGCGTTCGGCGAATATGCGCTGAAATCGATGGATTGCGGCTGGATCACCTCGCGTCAGATTGAAGCGGCCCGCATCGCCATGACGCGTTTCATCAAGCGCGGCGGCAAGGTATGGATTCGTTTGTTCCCGGATAAGCCGATCACCAAGAAGCCCGCCGAAACCCGTATGGGAAAAGGCAAAGGCGCGCCGGAGGAATGGGTAGCGGTTATCCGGCCGGGCAAAATTCTGTTTGAGATGGAAGGCGTAGCCGTGGATATCGCGCAGCAGGCCATGCGTCTGGCCGCGCACAAGATTCCGTTGAAGACGAAATTCGTCACGCGCGAGGCCGCGGAGTAACTGCGATGAAAAAAGACAAGTTGCGCGGACTCGATCCCGCCGAAATGCGGAACAAGCTGAACGAGATCGACGAACAATCGTTCCGCATTAAGTTTCAGGTCTCGATGGGCCAGACGGACGGCATCAAACGCATGCGCGAGAACCGCAAAGACCGCGCGCGCCTGCTGACTTACCTGCGAGAGAAAGAACTCGGGGGCGCCAAATAATGGCCGGCGAGCATAAGAAAAACGAGAAGGTCGGCGAAGTGGTCTCGACCAAAATGCAGAAGACCATCGTGGTGCAGGTGAGCCGGCGCGTGCCGCATCCGCTCTATCGCCGCATCGTGACCAAGCACAAGAAGTTTTACGCGCACGACGAAGAGAACACGGCGCGGGTGGGCGATGTGGTTCGCATTATCGAATGCCGCCCTATGAGCAGGTTGAAGCGGTGGCGGCTGGGAGATGTGATCCGGCGCTCCGCGCTGGTCGGAGCGGCTCAGCCCTCCGATCTGGACGTGAAGGTTTGACGTTAAGGTCCAGGGAGATTGAATCATGATCGGGATGAGAACAATCCTTGAGGTGGCCGATAACAGCGGTGCACGCAGACTGTCGTGCATTTTGCCGCGCGGCGGCGACCTCGGGCTGCGGGCCGGCCTCGGCGACGTGGTGACGGCGGCGGTGAAGGAAGCTGCGCCGGATTCGCAGATCAAAAAAGGCAAAGTGGTGCGCTGCGTGATCGTGCGCATGCGCAAGGAAACGCGGCGCCGCGACGGCAGCTACA
>JASHSD010000606.1 GCA_030036985.1 Bryobacteraceae bacterium | reverse complement strand
GGCAGGTCGGCGCGTTTCGAAAGGCCGACGATCTCCAGATACCTGTGGGCCTCCGCGAGCGCATCCTTCCAGGAGTTTCGTTTCAGTATGAGCGGGATGGCGACATTCTCGGCCGTCGTTAGTCTGGGAAACAGGTGGTAATCCTGAAAAACGAACCCAATCCGGTTCAGGCGGAAACTCGCCAGCTCATCATTGTTCATCTTCCAGATATCGGCGCCTTCCACAAGAACGCTGCCGCCATCCGGCCGCAGGATTCCGGACAGCACACTGAGCAACGTAGTCTTTCCGCTGCCCGATGGACCCACAATGTAGACCATCTCTCCAAACAGGGTTTCGAGATACACATTCTTCAGCGCCTGGGTTCTGGCTTCGCCTTCACCAAACCACTTCACGATCCCTGAAGCCTGAATCGCCACCTTTCCGCTCGCCATCGCTCACCCCCGGAAGATGTCGAACGGCTCAACGCGCAATACCTTCCGTACTCCGATGTAGCTTGATATTCCCGCAATAATCACAACTATCCCGAAGCCAAGCGCAAGGTTCCACCAGCTGATCAGTGCGGCATAATCCGGCAAACGCACGCGGGCGGCGTATATCACGAGCGCGCACAAACCTACCCCCAGCCCGTAACCCGTCAGCGCCACAAATGTAGCCTGAAATAAAATCATCGTGATCATCTCCCGGTTCTTTGCTCCGATCGCTTTCAGCGCCCCGAATTTTTCAAGGTTCTCCAGAATGAATGTGTAGAAAGTCTGGCCCGATATCGACAGACCGACGATGAAGCTCATGACAGTCATGATGAGGATATTGGTCCCGACCCCTGTCTGGTATTTGTAAAACTCCGAAATTTTGTCGATGAACTGCTGTCTTGTCAGAGCGCGGTAACCAAGCGCACCGATTTCCCGCTGAATTGTACCGATATCGCCCGGCGTCTTCGGTTCGACCAGCAGGTAGGATATCGTAAACCGCGCGTTCGGCAGATAATAGAGCGCCCGCTCATAAGTGGTGTAAAGAGTCGGCACGCCGAATAAGCTGGCGCTTGCGACTTTGGCGATGCCCGTGATGACGCCTCTGTGATCATTGATCTCGAATTCAGTTCCTACTCTGGGACTGCCCATCTTCGAGTACTCGGTATCCCGCACCACTATGAAGGCATTCTCGCCGTAGATGTCTTCGATCTTTCCCTGACTGAGTTCAGGTCTTCCGAAGAGGCTCGTATCATCGAGACCGATCACTGCTACCGCTTGGTATTTACCATTGGCCAGCTTCACCAGAGCTCCGCCTGAGTAAATCGGCGCCGCATATTTGACTCCCGGAATGCTTCGTACCGTGTCCAGAACGTAATCCGGCATGCCGATCGTGTTTGCCACCGTATCGACTGACTTATCCATCACCCATATCGAAGCGCCAACATTGATGACTGTTGCCGACGCGCGATTCAGGATACCTGCGAACATCGAGGTCATCTGAACCATCAAAAAAACCGCGAACGTAATACCAACCAGCAGAGCCGTGAATTCGACTTGTCATTGACCAGCAATTTGTAAGCGAGGCTCAGAATCCCTTTCACGTCGTGTCCTCCTCTCTGAAACGGTGCAGGTGCACCGCCAGAACCAAATGGCTTCGCCCGCAGGCAGTTGGGTTCACGGCATTTGCGTTTAGCCTCGCTCATGGCATTGCGCCAGTTCACCCATCGGATGGGCCAAATACCTCACTGGACTGGCAATTCGATTCGCGTTCCCGGCCGAGAATAAATGGTTCAACGGGAAACGCGCCTGGCGCGTCAATTGCAGTTACGCCAAAGAGAAGAGATGAAGAGGAGGCATTATGCTGAGACTAGTAATCGGACTCTTTGTGTTGGGTGGCGCGGTGGCTTTCGGGCAGACGGAATCGCAGCCCGGCGTTGAAGTTCAGATTCTCCTGACCGTGGCGGACCATATGAACCACCGGCCCGGAGACCTGAAACCCGAGGACATCAGGATCGAAGAGGCTGCGGTGACACACTGGACCCCATACAAAGACGGCAGCGACTTGGAATTATTCGTTCTGATCGACGGTGCCGCGGATTATGATTTGGGCCAAAAACTCGAGGAACTTAAGCGATTCATTGCCGCCCGGTCTGAGGATACGGCTGTTGGTGTGGGATACATCCATGACGGAACCTTGCGGATCACGCAATCACCGACAACCGATCACGTACTTGCGGCCGCCGCTTTACACCCGCCCGCCGGAAGCAGAACGGCCAATCCATACCGTGCGTTGTCCGATCTGATCAGCATGTGGCCGGGAGAGCAGAAAAGTCCGGTACGCCGCGAAGTTATTTTTGTAACAAGCGGAATGGATGATGCAGCGGGCGACAGCGTGGTATGCGTCAACGCCGAGACAGCGATTCACGATGCCGAGCGCGCGGGTATCATTGTGTTCACGCTGTACAACCCGATCGCGAACTGGGCCGGGAATCCATGGTCAAAAGTGAACGACGGCGTGATTAGCCTTGCGCATGTTTCCTACGAAACGGGCGGCGAAGCCTATTTCGTGGGCCACGAACCGTCACAATCCTTCGCACCTTACCTTGATGATATCGCCGAACACCTGACGCATCAATATCTGGTCACGTTGCGGGTGTCACCAGAAGCAGGTTCTGGTTTTCAGAGGATAGAGATCCTTCCTGGTACGCCAGAACAGGAACTGATGAAACCTGAAGAAGTGTGGGTCGGTGCACCCGGCAAGAAATGAAACTAAGGAAACCCCTGGAAACCGGTTTGACATCCGAATTCGGGATGCTGCAAACCGGCTGAGCGAGATTATCCTCAGCCAAAGCTTGCGCGGAGGAGTAACGGATGCGAAACAAAGTAACTAATTAGCGGCACTCCCTGCAACCCGATTTAAAAGGGCTAGCTTTTGGGACCGGTTTGGTGCATCGTGGGTCTTGGACGATCTGGAATTGCTCAGTCGCAGTGAATTGATTCAGGTCATTCGGCGGCTGCAGGCGGAGATCGACCAGTTGAAGCGCAGAAGCGGAGCCGCTCCTTTTTCCAAAGGGACGCGCAAACCCGACCCCAAACCACCGCGTCGTAAACCTGTCGTAAACCCGGACAGGGATTCTTCCGTTTCCGCGGGGCGCCGGAACAGACGGTGGAAGCGCCCGCGGTGTCTGTGCCGGTGACCGTGCCCTGCTGCCCGGACTGCGGCGGCGCGCTGGGGGAGGCGAAGCCGGAGGTTGTTTCGACATCGGATATTCCCGCACAGCCGCAGCCGGAAGTCCGGCGCTATACGGTGGAGGTTCGGGCCTGCCGGCAATGTGGCCGCAAAGTGCGCGGCCAACATCCCGATATCGCTCCCGGCCGGCAGGGAGCCACAGCGCATCGGGTGGGACCACGTGTCAAAGCCTTGGCGCACACGCTGCATTATCTGCATGGAGTGCCCGTGCGCCGGATTGCCGCCGTGCTGAAGGATCTGACCGGTTTGCAGCTGACGCAGGGTGCCATCACCCAGGACGCGCTGAAACAGACCGAAGGCGCGGTCGGAGCCGGCTATGCGGCCCTGCGGGCAGTGGTCTCCGAGCAGCCGGTGATCCATACCGACGACACGGGCTGGCGCGTAGGGCAGACCGCGTTTCTGATGGCGTTCGTCAGTCCGTCGCTTTCGGTCTATCAGATTCGGCCGCGCCATCGTAATGAAGAAGTGAGAGAACTCATCCCAACCGGCTTCGAGGGCGTGCTGGTTTGCGACCGCGGCAAGAGCTACGACGCCACCGAACTGGACGACGTGGCGCAACAGAAATGCCTCTCTCACCTGATCCGCAATGCGGCCGATGTGGCGAAAGAGAAGACCGGCGCCGCCAAACATTTCGGCTTGCGGCTGAAAGAATTGCTCCGGCAGGCCCTTTCGTTGTCGGCCCAAAGGAGTCAGATCCGGCCGGAACAATACCGGGCCCAGGTAGAACAATTGGACAATGAACTGAGTATCCACCTGCGAGACCGCAGGCTCCGCGACAAGGACAACCAGCGGCTGCTGAATGGAGTGGGCGCCCAGCATGCCTGTGGCCGCCTGCTCTTGTTCCTCCGGAACGAGGACGTTGAACCCACCAACAACCGGGCCGAGCGCGATCTGCGTCCGGCCGTCATCGCGCGCAAGGTCTCTCATTGTTCGAAAAACGAGCGCGGCGCGCGGGCCTTCGAAGCGTTTACCGGTGTCCTGCAGACGCTTCGTAAAAACGTTCCCTCATCGATTCTGAGGACACTGACAACACTCATCGGCAGGCAGACCAAACCGGCGCCGACCTGAGTTCCGTTGCCTCTCAGATAGACCAGACCCCAACTTCGACCAAACTTCCGGCTTGAGCTGCTCGGAGCCGCTAATCAATTACAAACGAACGAATGGCTGGCTGCCATCCGCTCATCATCGGACGAAGGCACCAGAGGCGCGCTTCACGATTTCATATACGTAGAACGCACCCCAGGACCAGACGGCGCTCGCGAAACCCCTGCTCAGATGCTGATAACCGGGCATAGTGAATTGCACAGTATGGAATATGCATTCTGGTGAAGACGAGATCTCACACCGGAACCGTTGTGCCTCCCGATGATGATTAGGTCAGCCTCAAAGTCTGCCGCCGCACCGGCGATCAGTTCGGCCGGCTCTCCGGAACGCACAAAGATATCTCGCGCTCGAATGAGGCTTTGCACCCCCAGCCGGGCGCGAAGTTCCTGGATCGTCCGCTCCGCTCGCTGGTTTACGCTTTTTGTCAATTCTTCCTGCAGACCCAGAGGAAAAAGCGTTCCGGGATCGAGGGTCGCATGCACGATTCCCAGTCCTGCCTGGAACTGAGTGGCAAGCCAAGCACCCCAGCCAAGGACCTGGTCGGTCCGATCGTTGAGATCGAGCGCACACAGAATTCTTCGGCAATGGATTTTTTCGAGCTGCGGGGCGCTCTCCGCGTGAATGCTGGTCCAGACGGGACAGGCAAGATCATGGAGGATTTTGGCAGTCACGGATCCCAGCAGGAGACGGCGAAAAACGCCGAGTCCGTGCGTCGGCATCATGATGAGGTCCGCCGCCCATCGATCAGCCTCTGCAGCAATGGCCGCGGCCGGGTCGGAGCCGGTGAAGCAGAGTCTCCTGAGGTCGAGGTGTTTGAATTCATCGGCAGCGAAGGCATCCAGCCGGGTGCGCCGCTGCGGCAACAGCTCTTCCGCCAGATTATGCTCACCTATACCAACGACGTGAAGAATGGTGATGGCAGCCTGGAAATGACCGGCCATGGCTGCCACGTATTTTGCGGCGCCACAAGCTGCGGGTGAGAAGTCGACCGGGAAGAGAATCTTTTTAATCTTCGGCATAAGCTCTGCCTGGCCGGATGCATCTGAAAGTCCAGCAATCCCGGCCACTTCAGCCTCCCGGATGGGGCAAATTGAGGGATATCCCGCACTGTTGGGTGAAAGGGCGCAGATCTTCGCCGCGGCTCTGCGTCGTTGCCTCCGAAAAATAACAACTTGCCCCACGAACCTGCTGGATCGCTATTTGCACCCCCTCTCTCGAACCCTGTCGGAAGTTATCCGGCAGGCACGAATTCGACAAGGGTCCCGGGAAGGTTGCGGAGGCCCTTCGCTGCAACGCCGATCTGGATGGCGACGGATTACGGTTTACGCTGCAGACGGCAGGTGCATCTTTGCGGCAGTGGGTTCGTGGGTTGAACGCAAGGCAGCCGAGGGGCGTGTGGGCTGCGCCGGGAGCTTCCGAGTGATTGATTCACATCTCGGTCGTTCAATGACGCAGCAATCTCGATGTTTGTTTAAAGATTCCAGGAGAAAAGACCATGGCACAACAAGTTGCAGTCGAAAGAATCGATGGAAAGAAAGCGGCGCCTGAGTCATTCGTCGACGAGATTCAGGCGCTTTCGGATCGCATTCGCCGGCGCGCCTTCGATCTCTTTGAACGGCGTGGCGGAGTTGACGGATTCGCGGTGGATGACTGGCTCAACGCCGAGCAGGATCTGCTCCTTAGGCCGCAATCGGAGCTGGTGGAGAAAGATGGCACGTTCAAATTGCGGATCAGCGCCACCGGATTCGGACCGGGGGATGTAAAGGTCATCGCACAGCCGGAAGCGCTCATTGTCAAGGCTTCGGCGAGCCACAACCACGAGAAGAAAGAAGAGAATGTCCACTTTTGTGAGTTCGACGAGAAGACGCTGTACCGGCGCTTCGACCTGCCGCATCGCATTGCGATCGACAATGTCACCGCCAGTCTGGACAATGGCATATTGGAGTTGCTGGCGCCGAAGACAACTGAGGAGCCGGTGAAAGTTCAACCGATGCCGGCGAAGGCAAAGGCGCCCGCAGCCGCCTGATTTGACGCCCAACTCGCTTTGCGCCGCCGCGCTTCTACCCGCGATTTGTCTCGTACGCGAACGCTTCCAAATGCAGCGTCGGCGCATTTTTGTCTGATCGAGAGCCCGGGTATTTCGTCTGGGCTTTTTTTTGCAATGAGGTGGGGGGCTGATCGAGCATGACACTGTAAGCGCAATGGCCTCCAGCCGACATGAGCGAACAGGCCGAAACCCCTGGCAGTATCAGAGATGATTTATCGATCTCACGAGTATGTTGGTTCGATGGAGCATGCGGCCAGTGGATTGCGATTGGCCATTGTTTAAACTCCGGCGGTGTATGCGAAGCGGGTCTGCCTTGTCGTCCCCGAGGTTGAAACTGCGATTCCTGGCCCTGCTGCACTTTTGGGCTGCGTTGCCTCCCAGATGAAGCCAAGGCACTGGCGTACCTCGCTTTCTTTCAAAGGCAAGTAAAGCGAATGAAAAGCGCCGGCCGCTACCAAATCGGGCCAATATACGACATCGTGAAATCCGTGGCAGGCAACCACAAGAGCGTCCGGTACCACCGGCCGCAATCGGCGGATCGATTCGGCCCAGGAACAGTCGCCGAGGGCCCCTCGGTGGAAGAGCACAGCTCTGGACTTACCCAGCGACGGCATTTCAACGATGTCTTGGGCGCCGGCAGCAACGACGAGTGTCCATCCAAAGTGGTGCGCGGCGTTTCGCAGGACCCTGGCGTCAAATGTCATTGAACCCGGCATGAAGATTAGGATGTCGCTCATCGGTCGATGAGCGTTGCAATCCGGCTACCAGTTTGGCCTTCTATTTGATCTTTCGTAGTGAAAATATCGAGGCCGAATTGAGGCTTTTGTTACCGGTCGCGATCGGGAGCCGTGGGTCGCCTGTTGGGTGAGATGGCGCAGATGCGGTGGACTTTGACGCGTGCGGTATCTCGCGGGAATTCCCATCTGTACGGCATTCAATGGTATTACAGAGGTCCACGAAGTGCCCACAAAAGACAGGAGGCAATATTGATGGCCAGTGTGCCCGTGAACGTCATGGTGATCACTCCCAATAATGAGCGAACATTCCGGAAGAGGCTGGCTCAATTGAGGGAAGGTGTCCAGCGACGGGCTTACGAAATCTCTCGCCTTCGCAGGCAGCCTGCGCCGGCGGCTGACGACTGGCGGTGCGCGGAAAGGGAAACGGCGCTGTGTCCTCTTGCCGGAGTGGAAAGCGATTGCGGCCGTGTGCGTATTACCGCAGCGATCCCCGGTTGTGATCCTGGTGATCTGCTCGTCGAAGTCCTGCCTGACGCGGTCTTTGTGGAGACCGATCCAGCAAAAGAACAGACATCACCGCGCTATTCGGCGTTTCCTCTGCACGAGAGGATTAACCCGTTTCTTGCCAGGGCCACATTCGAGAATGGACGTCTCACTGTCGTTACACCAACAACCGCTGTATCCCATTTCTCTTCGCGGTAGCAGCCGGACCTCGAATCGACGACCGGGATGCGTTCCTCCAACACAAGCGGTTGGCAATTTTCGCTATCCAATATCGCCCACGCGCTGCAAATATTCCGCCATGAAAGGAGTCCGACAAATGAGCGCTATTTATGGGTCGAGAATAATAATGATCCACCCGGAGAGATGCTATGAAATTTCTGGTGATCGCACTGGATTTCGACAGAATGATCGCGCAGCAGGATGTGCTGGACCCGAAGGTTCGCGAGGCGATTGCTGAGCTTCGCGGGAAAGGAATCGTGGTCATCCTGGTCACGGGCAGAATTCTTGCGGACCTGCGGCGCGTCTGCGGGGATCTCCATTTTGTCGACGCCGTTGTGGCCGAGAACGGCGCCTTCATCGAATTTCCGCAACAGGTTATTCGATGGCTTTATCAGAGCCGCGGTCGGCAGTGTTGCTGGACGAACTGCAGAGCGCCGGTATCGTAACTGATTAGCGCCGCGGCCTGTAACCCAATTTAAAAAACCTGGCTTTTGGGTCCGATTTGGTGCATCCTGGGTCTTGGACAATCTGGAATCGCTCAGCCGCGGCGGATTGATTCAGATCATTCTGGACCAGCATCGGATGATCGAGCGGCTGCAGGCGGAAATCGAGCAGTTGAAGCGCAGAAGCGGAGCCGCCCCCTTTTCCAAAGGGACGCGCAAACCGAACCCCAAGCCACCGGGGCGCAAGCCCGGACAGGGATTCTTCCGTTTCCGCGGGGCGCCGGAACAGACGGTGGAAGCGCCCGCGGTGTCTGTGCCGGTGACCGTGCCGTGCTGCCCGGACTGCGGCGGCGCGCTGGGGGAGGCGAAGCCGGAGGTTGTTTCGACATCGGATATTCCCGCACAGCCGCAGCCGGAAGTCCGGCGCTATACGGTGGAGGTTCGGGCTTGCCGGCAATGTGGCCGGAAAGTGCGCGGCCAACATCCCGATATCGCTCCCGGTCAGCAGGGAGCCACAGCGCATCGAGTGGGACCACGTGTCAAAGCCCTGGCGCACACGCTGCATTATCTGCATGGAGTGCCCGTGCGCCGGATTGCCGCCGTTCTGAAGGATCTGACCGGTTTGCGCCTGACGCAGGGAGCCATCACCCAGGATGCCCTGAAACAGACCGAAGGCGCGGTCGGAGCCGGGTATTCGGCCTTGCGGGCAGTGGTTTCCGAGCAGCCGGTGATCCATACCGACGACACGGGCTGGCGAGTGGGAGGGCAGACAGCGTTTCTGATGGCGTTCGTCAATCCCTCGCTTTCGGTCTATCAGATCCGGCCGCGCCATCGTAACGAAGAAGTAAGAGAACTCATCCCGGCCGGCTTCGAGGGCGTGCTGGTTTGCGACCGCGGCAAGAGCTGCGACGCCACCGAACTGGACGACGTGGCGCAACAGAAATGCCTCTCTCACCTGATCCGCAATGCGGCCGATGTGGCGAAAGAGAAGACCGGCGCCGCCAAACATTTCGGCTTGCGGCTGAAAGAATTGCTCCGGCAGGCCCTTTCGTTGTCGGCCCAAAGGAGTCGGATCCGGCCGGACCAATACCAGGCCGAGGTCGAACAACTGGACAATGAACTGAGTATCCACCTGCGAGACCGCAGGCACCGCGACAAGGACAACCAGCGGCTGCTGAATGGAGTGGGCGCCCAGCATGCCTGTGGGCGCCTGCTCTTGTTCCTCCGGAACGAGGACTTTGAACCCACCAACAACCGGGCCGAGCGCGATCTGCGTCCGGCCGTCATCGCGCGCAAGGTCTCTCATTGTTCGAAAAACGAGCGTGGTGCGCGGGCTTTCGAAGCTTTTACCAGTGTCCTGCATACGCTTCGCAAAAACGTCCCGTCGTCGATTCCGGGGACACTGACAACACTCATCGGCAGGCAGACCAAACCAGCACCAACCTGAGTTCCGCCGCCTCTCACATAGATCAGATCCACAACTTCGACCAAACTCCCGGCTTGAACTGACCGGGGGCCGCTAATCAATTACCCGG
>JASHSD010000605.1 GCA_030036985.1 Bryobacteraceae bacterium | reverse complement strand
TCGCGGGCTTCGATGAATTCGAGGCGTTTGGGCTCGGCGAATCCGGCGAAGGCAGCTTCGAGTTCCACTTTGGGCCCGTGTTCGTCGTTTGAGCTTTGCACGAAGTATTTCGGGACGGCGCAGGTCGATAGGAAATCGAAGCGGCCGAGACGCGTGGGGAAGCCGACGGCGATCAGACGGAGCGGGCGCGGGTCGGGGAGCGCGCAGCCGAGCTTGAGGATCATGCGCGATCCGAAGGAGAATCCGGCGAGAGAGTACGGCAATGCGGGATAGCGGGCGCGCAGAAATGCGAGCGCGGCGCGGACGTCTTCCACTTCGCCATGGCCGGCATCGTGAGCGCCTTCGCTGCGTCCGACGCCGCGGAAATTGAAGCGCAGCACCACCGCGCCGGCTTTGCGCATGCCGCGGGCGATGCGGTAGACGACTTTGTTGTGCATCGTGCCGCCGTAGAGCGGATGCGGATGGCAGACAAGGCAGGCTTCAATGGGATCGAGGTGCTCCGGCTCTTCGAGCAGGGCTTCGAGTTTGCCGGCGGGGCCTTCGATGATATGGGATTCTATTCGGCGGGGCATGAGTGGGATTTAACGACATGGTGGCACAGATTTTAGTCTGTGATTGGCCGGCCGGAAGGCCGGCTTGCAGGGCCGAAGCCCTGGCCCCACAACCCTCACACTGTGCGGTAATTCGTGAACTGGAGTTCGATGCCGAAATCGGCGCCTTTCAGCAGCGCGATCGCCTGCTGCAGCGTGTCCCGGTCTTTGCCGCTGACGCGAACCAGATCGCCCTGGATCGCCGCCTGAACTTTCAGTTTGGCGTCCTTGATTTTCTTCACGATGTCCCGCGCCTTTTCGATCGGGATGCCCGAGGTGAGCGTAACTTCCTGCTTCACGGTCGAGCCCGCGGCCGAGTTGATGGTTCCATATGTCAGGTTCCTGATCGGGACCTGCCGCTTGATGAGTTTCGACTGCAGGATTTCGGTGATGGCCTTCAGTTTGAAATCGTCGGAGCTGGTGAGAGTGAGCTTCTTCTCTTTCTCGTTCAGCTCAATGTGCGATTTCGAATCCTTCAGATCGTAGCGGGTGGTGATCTCCTTCATGGCCTGCTGGATGGCGTTGTTCACCTCCGGCATTTCGATGAGAGAGACGACGTCAAAACTGTTGTCCGGCATTCAGAAGTATAGTTTAGCGGTCAGGCTTCGGCTTTGCGCGAATGGGAGGCGGGAGCGCGGCCGCCGCCGGTCAGCGCGGAGAGAACTTTGTCGCCGATTTCATCGATGAGAGCGGGCATCGCGGCGTCGAGCGCGACGGTAACGGCGGCGCGAATCTGATCGGGATCGAGCACGACGACGGATCGCGGCGGACCCGAAGGCTTGGGCGCTTCGGGCGCCGCATTCTTCGCCGCGGCGGCGAATCTTCCAACGGCGGCAAATTTCCCAACGGCTTCGAGCAGCAGGCTGGCTTCGAACGGCTTTTTCAGCACGCCGTCGGCACGCACACGGGATACTTCGGCGTCGTCGACCGGCTCGACCGCTCCCGCGGTGAGAAAGACCGGGCCGCCGCCGTTGTTCTTGATGTATTCGCAGAGTTCGTAGCCGGAGACTTCGGGCATCGAGATATCGGCGATGACCAGATCGGGCTGCGCGTCCTTGAGACGCAGCATCGCGACGAGGCCGTCGCTGACGGCGATGACCTCGTGCCCCTCGTCGCGAAGAATCCGCTCACCCATGCGCTGCGCATGCGGACTATCGTCGGCGAGAAGGATGCGGCTCATTGCGGCGTCGCGGCAGGGGTGGTCGCGGCGGCGGTGGTCGTGGGCGCAGTCGCCGCAGCGGGCGTGGTGGCGGCAGGCTTCGTCTTGCCTTCTTTGGCGTCCTTCGCGGCTTTGGCGGCGGCTTTCTCGGCCGCTTTCTTCTGTAGCGCCTGCGCTTTCTTCTGCTGCTTCATCAGCAGCTTAATCTGCTCCTTCGTGAGCGGGTGATTGGTCGGCGGCGCCGCATTGGAAGCGGTGGTCGTGGTGGTTGCGGAACCGCCCGCGGCGGGGGCTGGCGTGGTGGTTCCGAGGGCGGCTCTCTGCTCGCCTTCGCCGGTAGCGACGGCGGGCGTGCCGAGGCGCGCATCGGGAGCTTTATCAATCTCGTCCGAATTCCCGGTGGCGACATCGGCAGTCACGTCACTGACGCCGGTCTGGCCGCCGTTGGCGCTCGCGGGCACGCTGAGCGGCACCGCCGGACGCAACGACTGCATGGCGGGCGTGCCGTTCTTCGCCGCGAGATTCATCTCGGGCCGGGCTGTAAACGGATCGATGGCGCGACGCAGAAGGCCGACGCGCGTGCGATGTTCCAGATCGTATTTCGCGCGCGCGTAGGCCGCGGGATCGGCCTGAGGCACGGGACGCTTCATGGCCGTCAAACGCTCCTTCGCCGCGTTGACGTGCATACTGAGCGGGTAGTCGCGGACAAGACGCGTGAGCGAGTCGGCTTCCTTATCCTCGAAACGATCGCCCATGTGGCGATAAGAATCGGCGTTCAGCCACAGCGCTTCATCGGCGCCGCTGTAGAGCGGGTACTGCTGGCTGACGAACGAGAGCCGGCTCGAAGCCGCCGGGTAACTGCCCTTGTCGTGATAAAACAGGCCGGTTTTGAATTCCTTGTCAGCGAGCACCTCCTGGGTGTCGCGCAGCATCTGCTCCGCCTGCGGGACATACTTCGAGTTGGGGAACTGCGTGATCATCTGACGGCACTCGTCCTCGGCGCGCTGACCCTGGGCGTTATCGCGATCCGACTTCTCCATCTGCTTGAAGTGAATATCGCAGATTTTCATCTGCGATTCCGCGGCTTCTTCCATGTTGGGGTAGAAGAGGATGAAGTCCTTGTATTCGGCCTCGGCCTGCGCGAGTCCGTGGGGGCCCCCTTCGCGGAACCAGCTGTCGGCGATGGCGAGCTTGGCCTTGGCGAGGTATTCGCTGGTGTCGTAGGTGTTGATGAGCGTGTTCAACGTCAGGCGCGCGGCTTCGTAGTCGCCGCGTTCGATGTTGTGGATGGCCCGGTCAAACAGAATCTTGTCGGGCTGCAGGGTGTCCTTGGTGATGGGTGTTTCGTACTTCTTGTGGTGAAAGAGTCCGAACCCCGAAAGCAGGAAGAAGGCGCAGGCGCCCACGAATACGGCGAAGAACTGATAACGACGCTGCATTGGAACTCTCTATAATCGCAGATTTTTCCGACCGATTTCCATCCGAGCGATTTTTTCAAACGCGTACAGCTCTTTCAAACGCGTACAGCCACGGCGTTGTCGGCGATGTGTTGCATCTCCTTCACAGTTGCGGCCGGATCGGCACTGTGGAAGATTGCCGAACCCGCTACCAGCCAGTCGCACCCGGAACGAACGATTTCAGCCGTATTCGCCGCGCCGACGCCGCCATCTATCTCGATGGAAAAGTCGAGCCGGCGTTCCTTGCGCTCCCCATCCAGCACGCGGATTTTCTTCAGGGCATTGGGAATGAATGCCTGTCCTTCGAAACCGGGATTGACGCTCATAATGAGCACGTGGTCCACCAGATAAAGGATGTCTTCGAGCATGGCGACCGGGGTCGCGGGGTTCAGCACGACGCCCGCACGCACGCCTTCGTGCTGAATGGCGCGAATGGTGCGATCCAGATGCCTGGCGGCTTCGTAATGGACAGAGATCCGGTCCGCGCCGGCTTCGATGAAGAGAGGCGCGAACTTGTCGGGGTCGGTGATCATCAGGTGGAGATCGAGCGGAAGACCGGTAATCTTACGAATCGATTTCACGACCGGCGGACCGATGGTGAGGTTGGGGACGAAATGGCCGTCCATGATGTCGACGTGGAGCATCTTCGCGCCGCCGCGCTCCACCTTGCCGATCTCATCCGCCAGATGGGCAAAGTCCGCCGAGAGGATGGATGGGACGATCTGAACCATTACGACTTTGGATCTCTACAGGACAAGCGGATTGCCAATCCGCCGCAGGATGCCATCCTGCCCTACATGTTCAAGTAAACGATTTTAGCGCATCGGCGCGCCGGGACGCAGGACGGCGGCGAAAAAGCCGTCGCCGGGATCGCGGCCGGGGATGCGCTCGATGGTTTCGACGATGGTTGCGCCGGAGGCTTCCAGGATGTCCTGGTTTTCTTCGCGCTCGAGCGAACAGGTGGAGTAAACGAGAAGGCCTTCGGGTGTGAGTTGTGCGAGGGCATGGCGCAGGATGGCGATCTGGCGCTTCTGCAGGTCGAGGATGTCTTCGGGTTTGAGTCGCCATTTGATTTCGGGATTGCGCGCGAGAGTGCCGGTACCCGAGCAGGGCGCGTCAACCAGGATGCGGTCGAATTTCGCGGCGAATGGCAGTGGTTTGGCGGCGTCGAGCGCGACTACGGGAATGCCGAGCGAGAGCAGCAGGCGGGCGCGGCTGGGATGCAGATCGCAGGCGAGGGCTTTGAGCGGGGTTTCGAGGGCTTGAGCGGTTTTGTTGCCAGGCGCGGCACAGAGATCCAGAAATGTCTGGCCGGCCCTTAGTTGCAACAGCGGGACGACGGCTTGCGAGCCGATGTCCTGAAAGCGATACCGGCCGGGGTCGCCGGATTCGAGGCGATAGCAGCCGGGGATGTTGGTGGGTTCGGCGCCAGCGGGCGGGGTGGCGCTGCCAACGCGGATGAACCGCTCAGGTGGCTGCAGGCTCGCCTGCGCGATGCCGATGGCCGTCGGTTCGTCGTATTGCGCGATCCAGCGATCCAGCAGCCAGGGCGGCGTGGCGAGCGTGTCGGGGACTTCGACCGGCTCGCGGCCGGCCCGGCGCAGGACCGCGTTCACGAATGTGGCCGCGGAGGTCTTGCCGGCGCGCCGGACCAGTTCGACGGAATCATTGACGGCGGCGTGGTCGGGCACGCGGTCGAGGAATCGGATCTGGTAAAGAGCCATTTCGAGCGCGATGCGGACGGCGGGATCGAGGCGGTCGATGGGGCGTTTGGAATAGTGGCCGAGCATCGCGTCGAGCTGGCCGCGTCGGCGCAGCGTGCCGAAGAGGATGTCGGAAGCGAGGCCGGCGTCGCGCGGGTCGAGATGCGCCGATTTGGCGGCGAGCGCTTCGGCGGACCACGCGCCGCGGTCGACCGCGAGCAGCGCGCCGAACGCGGCTTGTCTCGCGAGCGCGGGCTTCATGCATTTGATCGTATGATGGCGT
>JASHSD010000604.1 GCA_030036985.1 Bryobacteraceae bacterium | reverse complement strand
GACATCAATCAGGACTGGGGCGGCAGGCCGTTCGACGACATCATGGGCGTCGCCGACTACGTGGCCAAACTGCCGTACGTGGATGCCGATCGCATGGCCGCCGCCGGTGCGTCCTACGGCGGATACATGATCGACTGGATGCTCGGCCATACGAACCGTTTCAAATGCCTGGTGACGCACGACGGCGTCTTCAATCTGACCGAAGAGGCCGAAAGCACCGAAGAGCTCTGGTTCCCCATCTGGGAGTTCGGCGGCATGCCTTGGGACAATCCCGACGTCTACGCGAAATGGTCGCCGAGCAATTATGTCAAAGATTTCCAGACGCCGACGCTGGTGGTGCACGGCGAGCTGGATTTTCGCGTTCCCTACACGCAGGGACTCGAACTCTTTACGTCCCTGCAAATGCGCAAAGTTCCATCGCAGCTGCTGGTTTTCCCGGATGAAGGCCACTGGGTGCTCAAGCCGGCCAACAGCGCGCTTTGGTACAAAACCGTTCTCGACTGGGTTGCTGAGTGGACAAATAAGTGAAAATCATTATTGCTGTCGTTGTATTGGTATTGATTGCGATTCCCGCGGCGCTGTATCTGCGGGCGAGCCGGACAGGCATCAGCGTCGATCCCGCGGTCACGGTCGTAGGTTTCGAAACTCCGGTGCATCTGCGTCTGGCCAATCCGCATGGATTGAAATCGCTGACGGTCGTGCTCGAACAGGACGGAAAAGACTACACGGGCGCGTCCGAAAAGAAACCGGTTGCGGCGAATCAGACGGTGAAGGTGGGCAAGCAGTCCGCGCCCGCCTTACATGACGGGAAAGCGCAGCTGATCGTAAGAACCGTGTCGAACGATCTCATCGGCAAAACGGACACGAAAACTTTCGACGTGAATGTGATGACCGAAGCCCCGCGCGTGGTGGCCGACGGCGTCCAGCATTACATCAATCAGGGCGGATCGGAGATGGCGGTGTTCACGCCTTCGGGCGCGTGGACCGAAGCCGGCGTGCAGGTCGGCAACTATAAATTCCGCAGTTTTCCGCTGCCGAACCATCCGGGACAATACTTCAGTCTGTTCGCGTTCTCATGGAACCTGCCGGTGGATACGCCGATCTCTGTCTATGCGGGCAATCCTTCGGGCGCGGAAGCGAAGACTACATTCTGGTACAAAATTTTCCCGAAAAAATTCCGGAAGAGCACCCTCAGGCTGGAATCCATGAACATCGACCGCATGGTGAACCAGATCGATACGCAGCATAAGATCCCAGGAGACCTGGTGCAGCGCTTCGTTTACATCAACAGCAAAATGCGTATCCAGAACAACAAGACCCTCTCAGACCTGCGCTTCCAGACTGAGCCGAGATTCCTCTGGACCGGCGCGTTTCTGCCGATGGTCGATTCGACCGTGGAATCGCGCTTCGCCGACGACCGCACTTACACGTGGATGGGCAATAAGGTGGACCAGCAGACGCATCTCGGCTTCGATCTGGCCAAGCTGCAGCACTCGCCCATTCCGGCTTCAAACGACGGCCGCGTGATCTGGGCGCAGGATCTGGGGATTTACGGGAACTGCGTGGTGATCGATCATGGGTTCGGGCTGCAGTCGATCTATGGCCACTTGAGCGAGTTTCTGGTGAAGAAGGGCGATATGGTCAAGAAAGGCCAGATCATCGGCAGAACCGGAATGACCGGCCTGGCGGGCGGCGATCATCTGCATTTCAGCATGCAGGTGGACGGCGTGGAGGTGAACCCGGTCGAGTGGTGGGACCCGCACTGGGTCAAGGACCGGATTCTGAGCAAGATGGGCGAAGATCTGGCCGGGTCGGAAGAAGCGTCGGTTGCGGTGCGGCCGGTAGCCGCGCATAGACGCAAACACCGGCGATAGGGTTCGGCGCGCGGAGCCGCGATTGGAGAAGGGGATCTCAGGCAAATATCAGCCGGCGGCCCTTCGGCTCGGGAATCGGATCGCCGAACTCCTGTGCGGTATCAAGCCACAGCCGAATCGCTTCGAGTGCGTTCGCCAGTGCCGACTCGTGAATAGAGCCGTGCGCCACGCACCCGGGCAGTTCCGGCACTTCGGCAACGAAGGCTCCGTCCTCTTCGCTCCAATAGATGATGACTTCGTACTTTCTCATTTGCAATGCAAGCACGCTACGCGAAAAGCAGTCGACCCTTCGGCTGAGATATCGGGCGACCCAGTTCTTTCGCAGTCTCGATCCACTCCGCGATGACAATCTCGGCGTTTGCCAATGCTTCCTGTCGAGTGGCTCCGTCCGCCGCACAACCGGGTAACTCGGGAACTTCAGCGATAAATGCCTCGTCCTCGTCGCTCCAATAGAGGATAATCTCGTACCTTGTCATCTCGTTCCTCTGTAAGTTTATACAGGTGGAAGATCCTGCGCACCTGTTTGACCTGATAAAGCTTGGCGAATGCACCGCGCGGTTGGAGATTCAGGATTTCAGGAATACCATGTCGCGAGAAAATGTGGTGACTGCCCCTCCACGCGTTCCGCGAAGCCCATGCTCACCAGCAGCGTGCGCAATTCCCTAAACCGAAGTTCTTTAAAACATACCTTGGGCTCTTTGTTTTCTTGCAGATTCCCGATGTTACATGCCTACCGTAGCCATGTGGGGCCTCTACAGAATCAACATCTTACGATAAGAATTCAAGAACTTCGGCCTAAAGCGGATGTTCTAATCCGATGGCCAAGGAGTATCCGCGAAAAAGCGCTATCGCTCATGCATGCCGCCGCTTATCGCGGGCGCGTCGCTCAGCTGCAGCCGCTGGTCCCGCCGCAGTTCTCGCACTTATAGCAGCTGCCGTTGCGCGTCATCAATCCCCCGCATTCGGCGCACATCGGAGCGTCGGTCGCCACGGCCGGGAACGGCAGCGACGCCTGCGGACTAACCTCGGTTGGCCGCAGCACCGTCGTCTCGCCCGCTTCGTTCTGCGCCGCGTATTCGCCGCCCAGAAACTTCGCCGCCAGCCAGCGGAAAATGTAATCCGGGATCGACTTCGCGTAGGGAATCTGCGGATTGCCCGTCCACCCGCTCGGCTCGAAGCGCACGTGGCCGAACTTGTCCACCAGGAACTTCAGCGGCACGCCGTACTGCAGGCAGTAGCTGATCGAGGTGGAGAAGCTGTCCATCAGGCCCGAAATGGTCGAGCCTTCCTTCGCCATGGTGACGAAGATCTCGCCCGGCGTCCCGTCCTCATACATGCCGACAGTGATGTAACCCTCGTGGCCGCCGATCGAGAACTTGTGCGTGATCGATTGCCGCTCGTCGGCCAGCTTGCGCCGCACGGGCCGGTAAACCACCTTCTCCGCGACCGGAACGGGCGCCACTTCCCTGGTCGCCGCGGCGCCTTTCTTATCCACAGCCTTACCCGTGCCACTGCTCATCGGCTGCACTCTCTTGGAATTGTCGCGATAGATGGCGACTGCCTTGAGACCCAGGCGCCAGCTTTCGGTGTAGGCCTCCATGATGTCCTCGACCGTGGCCTCTTCCGGCATGTTGATGGTTTTGGAAATGGCGCCGGAGACGAACGGCTGCACGGCAGCCATCATCTTCAGATGGCCCATGTAGTGGATCGTGCGGGTCCCGTTCTGCGGACGGAAGCTGCAGTCGAAGACCGCGAGATGCTCGTTTCTCAGTCCGGGCGCGCCTTCAATCGTGCCGGTGGAATCGATGTGGCTGACAATGGCTTCCACCTGCTCGGGCGAATAGCCCAGCTTGACCAGCGCGTTGGGCACGGTGTTGTTGACGATCTTGATCACGCCGCCGCCGACCAGCTTCTTGTACTTCACCAGCGCGAGGTCCGGCTCAATCCCGGTGGTGTCGCAATCCATCATGAAGCCGATGGTGCCGGTGGGCGCGATAACGGTCACCTGGCCGTTCCGGTACCCGGCGGTCTTGCCGAGCTCGTACGCCTCGTCCCAGCATTCCTTCGCGCCCGCGTAGAGGTCGCTCGGGATGTTCCGGTGATTGATGCCGCGCACCGAATCGCGATGCATGCCGATCACTTCGAGGAACGGTTCTTCGTTCTTCTTGTAGCCCGGAAACGGCCCGACCGCCTCGGCGAGGCGCGCGCTGGTCAGGTAAGCCTGGCCGCACATGATGGCGCTGATGGCGCCGGCGAAGTCGCGTCCGCGATCGCTGTCGTAGGGAATGCCGAACGACATCAGCAGCGCCCCGAGATTCGCGAATCCCAAGCCCAGCGGCCGGTAATCGTGCGAATTGCGGGCGATCATTTCGGTCGGGTAGGCTGCACTGTCGACCAGGATTTCCTGCGCCATGATCAGCGTGTCGACGGCGTGGCGGAACGCTTCCACATCGAACTGGCCGTTTGGTCCCACGAACTTCATCAGGTTCAGCGACGAAAGATTGCAGGCCGAATCGTCGAGGAACATGTACTCCGAGCACGGGTTCGACGCGTTAATGCGCGCCGTATTTCGGCACGGGTGCCAGCGATTGATGGTGGTGTCGAACTGCATGCCGGGATCGCCGCACTGCCAGGTGGCGTCGGCGATCTCTCTCATGAGTTCGCGGGCGCGGACGCGGTCCTTCTTTTCGCCGGGTTTTCCAGGAGTGCCGACCGATTTCGTCCAGAAATCCCGGTCCTCCACGACGGCCTGCATGAACTCGTCGGTCGCGCGCACGGAGTTGTTCGCGTTCTGGAAAAAGATCGAGCTGTAGGCGTCGCCATCGAGCGAGGAATCGTAGCCCGCTTCGATCAGCGTGTGGGCTTTTTTCTCTTCCTTGGCCTTGCACCAGACGAAGCGCTTGATATCGGGGTGATCGACATTGAGGATCACCATTTTGGCCGCGCGCCGCGTCTTGCCGCCGGACTTGATGACGCCGGCGAAGGCGTCGAAGCCCTTCATGAACGAGAGCGGTCCGCTGGCGCGTCCGCCGCCGGAGAGGATGGCGTCCTCTTCGCGCAGCGCCGAGAGATTCGATCCCGTGCCGCTGCCCCATTTGAACAGCATGCCTTCCGTTTTGGCGAGGTCGAGGATCGACTCGAGCGAATCCTTCACCGAAACGATGAAGCAGGCCGAACACTGCGGCTTGGCTTCGTTTGTGAGTTTCTTCACCTGCGCGGTAGCGGTGTCGTAGAACCAGCCATAGCCGCGCGATTCCTTCACGCCGACGTTGAACCAGACCGGCGAGTTGAACGCGGCTTTCTGGTGCAGCATCAGGTGCGCCAGTTCGCCGCGGAAATTTTCGCCATCGGCCTGTGAGGCGAAGTAACCGCCCTTAAGCCCCCAATCGGCAATGCTGTCGACCACGCGGTGTACCAGTTCGGCTACACTGCGTTCGCGCTCGGGCACCCCGAGCTTCCCATGGAAGTATTTGCTGGCGACGATGTTGGTCGCCGTCTGAGACCAGTCCGCGGGCACTTCGATGTCGCGCTGTTCGAAGATGACCGCGCCTTTGTCGTTGCCGATGGTGGCGTTTCGAGTCTCCCACTGCACCTCGTCATAGGGAGTCTTGCCGGATTCCAGACGGGCGGTGAAGTATCTCGGGAACTCGACGCCGGCTTGTTTTGGTTGGGAAGAGCGCTCGACCTGCAACTCTTTAATTATCGCACCGGGGGTTGCTGACTGGGGCATTTGAACTCTCCTGTGTTGTCGCGCATTTGCAATCTTGCCCCAATATGTTGGGTCCAGTCAATAGAAATTTCCATATGATGTACTCGGCCGGACAAATTTAATGTTTCGGCGGGGTCCGGCGGACGTGGTGAACTGGCATCCGTCGGGCGCGTCCGCCTCCGTTGCCGCAGCGGGATCATTCTGGTCAGACAACAGACCGTATAGTGGAGAATATGGAGTACGTTGAGCAGCGCAACGGCGGGTATTACGTCGCCGGCACACGTGTTTCGCTCGACTCCATCGTCTATGCGTTCAAGGACGGCGAGTCGCCGGAGACAATTCGGCACAATTTCCCTTCTCTGACTCTGGAACAGGTTTATGGAGCGATCACTTTCTATCTCGCCCATGAACGCGAGGTGGAAGACAATATTCGGGAAGGTGAAGAGGAGCTTCGCCGCTCCGTGCCGCATTTGAGCCGCAGCCGGCCGGCACTCTACGCGCGTCTGGAACGCGCCCGTAAGGAATCGGCCGCACAGCATCCAACAACGCCTTGAGCATTCGTTTTCAAGCGGACAATGACCTGAGGAGGATCATTGTCGACGCCGCGCTGCGGCGGGAGCCAGGCATCGATTTCCAGACCGCGCAGACAGCTCGGCTCGACCATCTCGACGACGAGGAGGTGCTGCGCCTCGCGGCATCCCAGTCGGGAATCCTCGTGAGCCACGACAAACGAACCCTGCCGCGAAAGCTCGCATCGTTTGTGGCGGCTGCCGGGACGAGCCCTGGAGTCCTGCTGGTGATTCCTCAGGATGCGCCGATCCGATCTGTGGCGGAGACGCTGATCCTGATCTGGGCGGATGACCGTGTGGACGATTGGGCAAACCTGATCGCGAAAATCCCGTTTTGAAGCGCGGAGCAGAGCGTTTATCACCGATGCAAGATTATCATTGACGAGAAGACATGCCCACCCAGTTTGACGCCATCATCATCGGCACGGGGCAGGCGGGACCCAGCCTCGCGGCGCGGCTGGCCAACGCGGGCAGAAAGGTCGCGATCGTCGAACGCAAGCTGTTTGGCGGCACTTGCGTCAACACCGGCTGCATTCCGACCAAGACGATGGTCGCGAGCGCATATGCCGCGCACATGGCGCGCCGCGCCGCCGATTTCGGGGTCGGGATCGAAGGCGCCGTCCGCGTGGACATGAGGCGCGTGAAAGCGCGGAAGGACGAGATCTCCGGCAAATCCCGAACGGGCGTCGAAAGTTGGCTGAAGAACCTGCCGAACTGCACCGTCTACGAAGGGCACGCGCGTTTCGAGTCGCCGACCATGGTCGCGGTGGGGGACGCCAGGCTCACAGCGCCGCGGATTTTCATCAACGTCGGCGGCAGAGCGCTGGTCCCCGACATGCCGGGGATCGCCGAGGTTCCGTTCCTCACGAACAGTTCCATGATGCGTGTCGATTTCCTGCCGCGGCATCTGGTGATCGTCGGCGGCAGTTATATCGGCCTCGAGTTCGGGCAGATGTTCCGGCGATTCGGGAGCGAGGTCACCATCGTCGAAAAAGCTCCGCGTCTGATTGCACGGGAGGATGAAGACATATCCGCATGCATCAAAGACATTCTGGAAGCGGAAGGCATTCACATCCGCCTGAACGCCGAATGCGTTGCGTTTTCGAAGCGAGGCGACGAAATCGTGGCGCGGGCGCAGTGTGATGAGGGCCCACCCGATGTGGTTGGATCCCACCTGCTGATGGCCGTCGGACGCAGGCCGAACACGAGCGACCTGGGACTCGAAAACGCCGGCGTGCTGACGGACGACCGCGGCTACATCGCCGTGGACGACCAGCTGCAAACCAGCACCCAAGGCATCTGGGCTCTCGGCGATTGCAACGGCAAAGGGGGATTTACGCACACCTCGTACAACGATTTCGAGATCGTAGCGGCCAACCTACTCGATCACGACCCCAGGCGCGTCAGCGATCGCATCAAGGCTTACGCGCTTTATATCGATCCGCCGCTGGGGCGCGCCGGGATGACGGAAGCGCAGGTGCGCCAGTCGGGCAGGAAGGCGCTGCTGGCAACGCGGCCGATGACGAAGGTGGGGCGCGCCGTCGAGAAGGGCGAGTCGCAGGGATTCATGAAGATCTTGGTGGATGCGGAAACGCGGCAGATTCTCGGGGCCGCGATTCTGGGGGTCGGCGGCGACGAGGTCATCCACTCGATTCTGGATGTGATGTATGCGAAGGCGCCGTACACAGTGATTCAGCGGGCGGTTCACATCCATCCGACGGTTTCGGAGTTGGTGCCGACGATGCTGGGCGATCTGAAGCCGCTCGGCTGAAAGGTAGACTGGAAATTGGAGTCCGGGAGCGTGCAGAGTTATGTCGAGGAACGTGACGGCGGCTACTACATTGCGGGTACCCGCATAGCGCTCGACAGCATCGTTTACGCATTCTAGGCCGGCGAATCGCCGGACGAAATTCTCCGGTCGTTTCCCATGGCCGGTCCGCTCGTGAAGGTTTACGGGGCGATCACGTTCTACCTCGAAACACGGAAAAGGTGGAGGCGTATCTGAAAGATCAGGAACGCCGATGGGAAGAGCTGAAGCGGCAGTACCCGAAGGCCAACGACCCTCTTGCGAAAAAGTTGCGTGAGGCAAAAGAGCACGCAACCCAAACGCGATCGTGAAAGTCCGCTTCCTCGCGGACGCCAACTTCAACCAGAAGATGTGGCGGGTTTACTGCTGAGAGAACCGGGGATTGATTTC
>JASHSD010000603.1 GCA_030036985.1 Bryobacteraceae bacterium | reverse complement strand
GCGGCGGGTCTCGGTTCCGAATCGTTCCACGCGAAGCGCCGAGCGCAAAAAGCTGCAGAAGGAGCGCTGGTTCAAAAGGGGGCAGAAATGGAGGACCGGATGCGAGGGCCGCATCAGCCTGCTGAAACGCCGTCACGGACTCAACCGCAGCCTTTACCGAAAGGAGGCGGGCATCAAGCGATGGGTCGGCCTGGGGGGCATCGCCGATAATCTGATCAACATCGGAAGGGTACTGGCCGGATAGCGATAATTATTTCCCAAACCCGACCTGCTGGGCCCTGCGGAACAACCCCGCAGGGCCTTTTTGTGTTTCCTACGCGTGGGCGGCACGCCTTGGCTGCCACACTCGCCGCCGTTGTGTTGGCAAAACTCATTTTTGCGCCGGAAAGTAATTAATTCAGGTTGCCCAGGCGGACCAGGACCTTCCGGTCCGCGCCGATGGTTTTGCGCCTACCGTGCATGACGACGCGGTTGTCGACGAGCGCGACATCGCCGTTGCGCCAGTTCAGCCGGACTGTCGCGCTGTCGGCGGCCTCTTCGATTTCGCGCATTATCTGCTCCGGAATCTCCCGACCGTCCTCGAAGCGGACTACCATGGGGGGCTTCTCCGGCGCACCCGCGCCGAGAACGGCAACCGCCGCTCCCGAGACCACGGCGCGTTCGAACTCCCAGAGCAGGATGGCGGAGTTGATCAGCGAATGCCGGTTTTCGCCGGCCGGGAATACGGCGGGCGCCACGTATTCGATCCGCGCCGACCGGTCGGACCGCATTTCGAGCGTCATGTCGTTGGCGTCGCAGATGCGCTTGAGTTCGCCGGGATCGTCCGTCATGAAGGATGTGGCCCAGTCGTCGGCGGCCAGTTCGCGGATGTAGCGGATACGCGAGGAAAGCAGAGTGTCCCGCGTCCGAGGGGAGAGGCGTTCGAAGACCAGGCGGCCATCGGCGACCGTGGTCTGGCCGTGCTCGGCCGGGGCTTGGCGGCAGAAGAACCAGACCACATCCGGCCGCAGCTTCTGGTAGTACATTTCGCCATGCAGAGGAATCGGGAAGGACTGCGTGCTGCCGGTTGTGGACATCACGGTGCCGCCCGCCCCCAGCGAGTCGCGGTTGAGCGCGCGAAACCGGATGCCGCCACCCACGTAGGCGGAAAACGCCGGGCAGCAGCGGTTGGTGAATTCGACGAAGCTCTCGAGTTCGAACGAGAACCCGCGCAGCAGCAAGGCGCCGGCTTCCTGTCCGAGGCGCATGACCTCGGCCGGATCGGGCAGCGTGGCTCCCGGCGCCGGTTCCAGGATGGAACCAAAATCGGGGGAAAGAGGCGAGATATGAAAAGACTTTTCCTTCGTTACCGATGCGTTCATGTTGTTAAGCTCCCTCAGCCCGCGGCTTAAGCGCCGTTTCGTCCAGCCAGTCGCAGGCGCGTTCCAGCCGGTCGGCTCGATCCCGGAGGATGCCGCGCTCCTCTTCGTGCGTCAGAATGTAAAACTTCCGGGCCAGGATGGCCCTGGCAACCTGCGCCGCGACGTGTTCCGGCGTTTTGATGGCGCTTTGGCGCAGCCGCGGAGCCTGATCGACCACTTCGCCCGCGGATTCGCCCCGCCGATGGCTGGCATGGTCCGCAATCTGCGTCTCCACTACCATGGGACACAGGACGCTGACGCCGATTCCCAGCGGTTTCAATTCCTGGTGAAGCGCTTCGGAAATCCCGACCACCGCGAATTTCGAGGCTGAGTATATGCCCAGTTCGCCTACGCCCTGAAGCCCCGTGAGGGACGCCGAGTTGACGATATGGCCGCCCTGTCCCTGGCGAATCAGCCGGGGCGCGAAGGTCCGGATGCCGTGGAACACGCCCCAGAAATTGACGTCCATGACGCCGCGCGCCGTCTCGATCGGCGTCTCAATTAACGGGCCTGTAGCCAGAATTCCCGCATTATTGCAAACGATATGCACGGCGCCGAAGCGCCTTTCGGCGCCGGCCGCGAGGTTTTCCACGTCGGCGGGATCGGAGACGTCCGTCAGGATGCCCACGGCATCCGCGCCGGATTCGCGCAGTTCCTTCTCGATCGCCTCCAGAGCGACGCTCGAAATGTCCGCCAAAACGAGCCGGCAGCCCCGCCCGGCGAGCTCACGCGCCAGCGCGGCGCCGATGCCGCTGCCGGCTCCGGTCACCACCGCCGTTCGTCCGGTGAAAGGATCGGTCCCGGCGGTCATATGCTCCTTGAGACGGCCGGAAAAAAAATCGGCAATTTCTCCGAAACGTCCTCGCTATAATACCAGTTATCTGTAAACACCGCCGTATTATTTACGGCGGATTCCATGGAGGCGGCGAGGATTTGCATATCGTTTGTTATCACAACGTGGTCGAAACGCCGCTGGACGACTTCGACCGGCGGACGCCGCGCTGCACCGTAGCGTCGTTCCGCAGGCAGATGGAATACCTGAGCTCCTTCTTCCGCCCCGTGGGCCTTCCGGACCTGGTCAACGCGCTCGATTCGCCGAACGCCCTTCCGGACCGGGCGGTGGCCGTGACTTTCGACGATGCGTATTACGGCGTATATGCTCATGCATGGCCGATTCTGCGCGAGTTCGGCATCCCGGCCATGGTCTACGTGGTTACGGATCACGCCCGGCGGAACCAACGCCGGATTTTCTCGTTCGACGAAACGGAAATCGCGTTCCGCATCTCCGCCGGGGCGCAGCTCGACCTCGATTTTCTCGGCCTGGCATCGGTAACGCTCGATTCGACCCTGGCGCGGGTCGCCTCGATGCGGGCTGTGAAGAAAAAGCTGAAAGTCCTTCCGGCGGAAGACGTGGCACGCGCGCGGGCCCTGCTGTTTCAGCGCTTGGGCGTTACGACCGAAGAATGCGCAGCCGCGGCCGAGGGGCAGGAAAAGTACCGCCAGATGGACTGGGATCAGTTGCGGGAGATGCTCGATGGCGGCTGGACGGTGGGATCTCACACGCGGACGCATCGCGCGGTGGCGCAGGTTCAGGGAGAGCACCGCAGGTCGGAACTCGAAGGCGCCCGCGAGGATCTGGAACGCGAGCTCGGTCTTCGCGCGGTCCATTTCGCGTTTCCTTACGGAGAGCCCGACCACATCGGACACGACGGAGCCGAGGCGGTGC
>JASHSD010000602.1 GCA_030036985.1 Bryobacteraceae bacterium | reverse complement strand
AACGCTTTCCGCGCCGGCGCGGGAACGTAATGTAGGAAAATGGCCGGTATCGAATGCAATGCTACGATCTGATCGTCATCGGCTCGGGACCAGCCGGCCAGCGAGCCGCTATTCAGGCGTCCAAAAGCGGTAAAAAGGTCGCGCTGGTCGAAAAACGCGAAGTCCTCGGCGGCGTCTGCATCAACACCGGTACGATTCCCAGCAAGACGATGCGGGAAGCGGTGATCCATTTCTCGGGGTTCCATTACCAGGCCATCTACGGCATCAACTATCGCGTCAAAGAAAAGGTTTCGATGGCCGACCTCTCCTTTCGCGTCCAGCACGTCATCAAAACGGAGATCGACGTGACTCAGGCGCAGCTCTCGCGTAACAACGTGGAGATGCTGACCGGCACAGCTTCGTTTATCGACCCCACGCATATCAACGTGACCAATTCCCGCGGCGTCTCGACCGTGGAAGCGCCTCACATCGTGATCGCGGTGGGGACCAAGCCGGCGGCGTCCCCTAAAGTGCCGATGAACGGGCGCAACATCATCGACAGCGACCAGATCCTGTCGATGACGGACATGCCGAAGACGCTGATCGTGGTCGGGGGCGGCGTAATCGGCGTCGAATACACCTGTATGTTCGCCACGCTGGGCGTGCGCGTGATCCTGGTGGAGAAACGGCCGCGACTGCTCGAGTTCGCCGACTCCGAGATGGTGGAGGCGCTCTCCTATCATCTGCGCGACAGCCGCGTGACCATGCGGCTCAACGAAGAAGTGGAAAGCGTGGAAGAGGTGGCAGGCGGGGTGGTCGCCAATCTGCAGAGCAAGAAGAAAATCTCGGGCGATGCGCTGCTCTATGCGGTCGGGCGCCAGGGCAACGTGGACGAACTGAATCTGCCGGCGGCGGGCATCGAGGCCGACGCGCGCGGCCGCATCAAGGTGGACTGCGATTTCCGCACGCAGCAGCCGAACATTTTCGCGGTGGGCGACGTGATAGGCTTCCCCAGCCTGGCATCGGTGTCCATGGAGCAGGGGCGCGTGGCGGCGGGGCGGGCGTTCGCCGTGCCCCTGCATTCAACGCCCGCGTTCTATCCGTACGGCATCTACACAATCCCCGAGATTTCGTTCATCGGCAAGACGGAAGAGCAGTTGACGGACGAAGACGTGCCGTATGAAGTGGGAGTCGCTTATTACCGCGAGATCGCGCGCGGCCAGATTCGCGGCGATACCACAGGCCGGCTCAAGCTGATCTTTCACCGCGAAACGAAGCTGCTGTTGGGCGTGCATATCATCGGCGAAGGCGCATGCGAACTGCTGCATATCGGGCAGGCCGTGATGGTTCTCGGCGGAACCATGGATTACTTCCTCGATACCGTGTTCAATTATCCGACGCTTGCCGAATGCTATAAAGCGGCGGCTTTCAACGGACTGAATAAGCTCGTACGCTATTGATCGGGGAACGCTCATGGAACAAACAGTCGGCATAGCGTCGGCGGGCGGGAAGATTTCGGTGGCGCTCGTCGAGGGCGATCGGTTGATATCGCCCGTTGACGTGTACTCCGAGTCGGGAGATTATTCGGAGCGCGACGATCTGTTCTCCATGCCGATGGAAAGCGTGGTGGCGATGGTGGCTGAGATGGTCCGCACGCTGCGGCGCGAACACCAAGTGGAACCGGCGGCTGCCGGGATGTGCTTTCCGGGGATCATCCGCAACGGCATTGTGGAGGAATCGCCCAACCTGAAGCAGGCCAAGGGCGCCAACCTTTGCCGGATGCTCACCGAAGCGCTGGCCTCGCGCGGTCTCACCACGCGCGTTTCGGTCTGCAACGACGCCGACGCCGCGGCGACGGGTATTGCGGCGCAACGCGGCCAGATGGAGAATCTGATCCGGGTCTGGACGCTGGGGCAGGGCGTCGGGTTCGGGCGATACCCGCATTATCCGGGACCCTGCGAAGTCGGTCATACGGTGGTCACGCTCGATCCGAAGGAAACGTATTGCGGATGCGGCGGGCGCGGACACCTGGAGGGCATCGTGGGCCATCGCGCCATGCGCCTGCGCTTCCTCGACCTGGAGCCGGAAGAGATCTTCGCGAACGCGCGACAGGGAGACGCTCGCTGCGCGGAATTCGAACTGCTCTGGCATCGTGCGCTCGCTGCGGGGACGGCCGGCAGCGTTCACCTTGATGGACCGGGTAAATTCTTCATTGCCGGCCCCAGCGCTCGCTTTGTTCAGGTGAATCTGCTGAATCAGTATCTGCAGGAAATGGTGGCGATGTCGCCGCTGCAGGGCAGCGTCTTCGAGGTTGTTCCGGGACTGGAGGAGTTGGCGATCGTTGGCGCGGCCGTGAATGCCGCCGCTGTTCAACATTAACGGAAAACGGGCTGTAATGGGTCAATTGACGTTATACTCGTTGCAGCAACGATGCTCGGTCAGCCGTTCTTGCCCGGCGCGGCACAGATCTTACTGGCGATGCTGGTCGCAACTGCGGCGATTTTCGATCTGCGCTGCCGGCGCATTCCGAACTGGCTGGTGCTGGCGGGAATTGTTGTTGGTTTGGGCTGGAACGCTCACTCCTCCGGATTTTCCGGGATGGGCCGCGCGGCGACCGGGCTCGGGTTGGTTTTCGCGCTGTATTTGCCATTTTATTTGATACGCGCGCTCGGCGCCGGCGACGTGAAACTGCTGGCGGCGATCGGCGCGATCACGGTCCCGGCAATTGTTTCCGGATTTTGTTGCGACCGCCATACTCGGCGCTGTAATCGCTATCCCGGTGTCGGTGATTCGCGGGCGCCTGCATGAGACGCTTGTTAACATCGCGTGGCTCGCGCGTGATCTGCTGCATTTTCAGGCGCCTTATAAGAGCAATGAAGAAGTGGACGTCACCACCAACAAAGGCCTGCGCCTGCCTCATGCGGCGATGATGGCGGTCGGGACACTGGCTTTTCTGGTTATGGTGCGGCGCGGAATGGGAATGTAAGAGGTCGAAGGATTCTGTTATGGCGGGGCATCGGTTCGTGCATTGAGACGTTCTTATCCGGTTCTGCTGTTTCTGGCGATGGGCTCGATCGCCTGGTCTCAGACATTGGCGGAACAGAACGTCCGCGAGATTGTCAGCAGGGCTTTCCGGAGCGCCAGACCGCAGCCGTACGCAAGCCTCCTGATGGAGGCCGATGCGGAAGCCGTCAAGCTCGAGCGACGACGACCCTACTCCGATTCGGATACCCGATGTGTCCGGATTCCGAATTTCGGGTGTCTGCACTACACGTGGAACGAAATCCAGCGCAGCGAGAATTATCAGCACGACCTTGCCCGGTCGCTTGTGAGAGAGTTCCGGGGTACTCCGGCGGGCGCCGATGCGCTTGTCGCGCTGCTTCGATTGGGACCCTACGGCGGCGATTGGTTCGATGAAGAAGAATTCCTGCCGGACGAATTCACGGAGCTGCAATTGCATCGGCGAATTATCGGCATCATCGATTCGCCCGGTTGGCGGAACTTGAAAGATGTCCGCTTGATGCGAATCGAGGCGGAAGCCTATGAAACCTGGTGGTCTCTTTCGCGGGCAAAGCCGGACGACCCGGGCCTGACGCAGAATAATGTAAGCGCTGCCGACTACTCCGAGGGGGCTGAAACCGCTCGTCGCACGGCCATTGAGCTTTATCGACTTGTGCTCGCCGCGGGCGACGATCCGGCTTTGAGAAGGCGCGTCGCCGAGATCGAGAGGGGTCAGGACACCAATCAGCGAGCGTGGTTTCGAGTTGGGGATTAGCGGGTTTGGCCGGGATCGTTATTTTCGTCCTGGAAGCGCAGCCGTGTCTCGGAACCGTAACGCTGAAAGTTGCTGAATTGCGTTTCGACCCAATCGCGCCGGTGTGCCTCTGAGTAGTATACCGTATAGATGGAGTTGCGGGGAACCGTCGAGCTCACGCCCGCGATACTAGCCTGCTGAAAATGAATGTCCCAGGATATGGCTCGTATCCCGGCGGACTCGGGAAGTTCCGGGTTGGAGGCGAGCCACGTTGCCCGGAGAACGTTGCCGGTGTCGCGGCTAAACCAGATTCTCATTTTGAACGAAAGAAAAAAAACGCCCGCGTCTACCCTCATCGCCCATTTGCGCTCCCAGACCGGCACGGTGAATTCCATAATCACAGCCGATTGACCGTCTGTACTGTCCTCGACAATCGCGGGCATTCTCTGACCTGGCAGATTCCGGTCCATCTGATCCCGCGCGATCCGGAAAAGCTGCGCCAGTTCTCCGCTCTGCCACGGCCCCGGCAACGCGTTCACCGACTTGTATCGCTTCGCTTCCTTTTTGGCCGGGCGCTGCTGATAGATGTCCGAGTATTCCTCGGAATCGTCCAATACCCGGACATCCGCGTCGATTGAATCGAACCACCGGGAAGCGCCGGCGCCGCGGCGGGTAAACCTGTCCATTCGTTCATGACAGACGAGATTTGAAATCAGATTCAACTGCGTATTGAGATACTCCCGGCGTAACGGGGGAAGTAACTGCGCTTCGGAAACGTTGGGGGAGTTCGCGCCGGTAGAGACAGTAAGCTCGTCCGATATTCCCGGCGCGAAGCTGAGTGCAATAAGCAGGATGCCGATCATTTATTCTCCGCGGAGCATCCCGTTCGGTTGAGGATTCGATTTCGCCGCCGGCCGCTCGCGGGAATAAGAGCGGCTTTTCAAAAAAAAACTTTAGTCTCCATCGCCGGGTCGAATCCCACCGTCTTTCGGGCGGTCAGCTTTCACCAGGTTTCACCTTTGCTTTCGCGCCCTCGTGGCGCAGACTCTTCGGTCTGCCGTGCCCGGACTCCTCCAGGCGCTTGTGGTGGGGCGAAGCAGGCGTCCCGAAGAGCGGGACGCGCCACGGTTCGCGTCAGGCGACTTTCAGTCGCAACCGATCCTGCCGGTTTGAGCCGGTAGCTGCTTAGTCTCTTCTGCCACTACAGTTCTGAGCCGTTGCCGACGATTAACAACTGTGGCAGGAAAAGTATGGAACGAAAAGCAATGAAACGCATAATCATTTTGGGTCTGGTCA
>JASHSD010000601.1 GCA_030036985.1 Bryobacteraceae bacterium | reverse complement strand
TGTGGGGTCAGGCCTTCGGGCCTGCGGCCGGGCTTCTGCCCGGCCCGAGAGCGGTCATGACCCGTGGGTTTCCGGAGAGCCTGTGTAAGCCCAGGCTAAAGCCTGTGCTGAGCAGACGGTCTTGCCGTCTGCTATTGATCCTTCATCATCCTGGTCAGACCCTTGACCTTCTCCTTCAGTTCCTCGCTCGCGTCGGTAATCTGGGTCGTGTCGTAGATCACGCGCGGCGTCAGGAAAATGATCAGCTCGGTGCGCGTGGTGCTCCGGGTCTTCTGCCCGAACATCCAACCGAGATAGGGAATGCGGTCGAGAACAGGAATGCCCTCCGTCGTATCGGCAACGCTGTCCAGTATGATGCCGCCGATCGCCACCGTATCGCCGTCTTCCACCGTCACCTGCGTGCTCACGTTGCGCTGCGAGAACGACGGTGAATTGATGCCGCCGCCCTCGCTTGAGGGAAGGGGATTGGGAATCGGCGCGGTCACGTCCTGGTTGATCACCATAGTCACGACTCCGCTGGCGTTCACCCGCGCGAGGATGTTCAGCCCGATGCCCGTGCTGGTGTTCGAGATCGTGTTGGTGAACTGCGATGTGCCTCCCACCGTGATGCCGGGGCTGACCGATTCGGACGACAGCGTGGGAACCGAACTGCCGACCGTGATCGACGCCGGAATGCTGTCTGTCGCGATGATGCTGGGCGCCGACAGCACCTTGGTCTTGGTGCTGGTCTCGCTGGCCTGCAGCAACGCCAGAAGCTGCCGCGTTCGCCCGACCAGAAGACCCGCCGTCAACGAGACGCCGGCGCTCCCCTGCTGGGCGCTGGTCGGAGTACTCGAGCCGAGGAGTTGCGTGCCCGGAACGGTGGCGTTTGTGGCGCCATTTTGCTGGAGGAACGACTCCACGCCCAATGCGAACTGGCCGGTGAGATCGACTTCGTAAATCTTCGCGTCAATCAGCACCTGCCGCGGCGAGACGTCCAACTGATCGAGCACGTGCCGGATCTGCTCCCATTGCTCCGGCGTGCCCTGCACCAAAAGAGTGTTGTCAACCGGATTCGGCACGATGCGAGGCATCGATGTCTGGCCTGCGCCGGGAACGCCCTGCGTGGTGAGGTACTGGCCGGTCTGGCCCGCGGTGGTCGCGGTTGCGGCCGCGCTGCCCGCCGCCGGCGTTGCGCCGCCGAGGCCGGTCGCCAACGGACTCGCAGCTGCTGCGGCCGGCGCGAACATCGACGCATTCGGATTCATGCAAGGCATCCCGCCGCCGTATCCGGCCATTCCGCCGGGATAACCTCCATATCCACCGTAAGGCGAGGCGCCGTACGCAGATCCTCCGTAAGGACTCGCTCCATAAGGATTCGCGCCGTAGGGACTCGCCCCATAAGGACTGGCGCCGCCGTAACCATAAGGAGAAACCGTTCCCGCGCCGGGATACGCGCCAAGTCCCATCGAAGCGCCAATAGAACCGTTGGCGGGATAACTCGAATTCCCCGTGGTGGGCCCGTACCCACCGGTATACCCGCATCCGCCGTAGAGCTGCATGATGACCGAGCCCACAACCTCGGCCTTGGCGTATTTCATTCTGTAGACATAGTTATCTATCGATCCCGCGGTGGGTTTGGCGGGGACGTCCAGCTTCTGGATCCAGTTATCCACCTGCTTGAACACGCCGGGATTCGGGGCCACGGCCAGGATAGTGTTGATCCGGTTCACCGGAATAAAGTGCACCGGAGTCGATCCTTTATCGCCGGAAAAGGTATAGGCTTTGAAGATGTCTTCGAGTTCGCGTGCAATATCCGTAGGCCGGCCGTTCTTGACATCGTAGGTGCGGACCCTTTGGCCGGCGAAAGAATCATTGTCGAATAACGCGATCAGATCCAGCGTACGCCGCATATTGCGGCTGTTATCCAGAATGATCAGCAGGTTTGCCGGATCGTAAGACGTCAGTTGCGCGCCGTCGCCTATATAAGGCTGCAGGATCTTATCCATCTCGGAAGATGAAACATAGCGGAGAAAGACCAGGTTGAGAACCAGTCGCTCGTCGTCGGGGATCTTCGACGGGTCGGTCTGGCTGATCGGATCCACCGGCTGCCGCGCCACATTGGCCGCGGGCACGATGCGATAAACGTTTCCCACCTCCACCATTGCCAGATTATTCATGCGCAGGATGGTCTCGAGCAGCGGACGGATATCCACGGCGCGCACCTGCCCGTAGGTGTTCATCGTGACCGTACCACCTTTTATGGAGGGGTCGATGATGTAGTTGATGTGCAGCTCGCCCGCGAGGATATTGATGACCTCCAGCAGCGACGCATTGCTGAAATTGAATGCGCCCGGCACGGTGACGGCGGGTTGCGCGGGTTGCGTTTGCGCCGGAGGCTGCTGTGCCTGAAGAGAGAGAGCCGCCACGGCAAGAACGGCGGAGGTAAGAATACGGGTGCGTTGCGTCATTTTTCGTCCGGCTTGTCCGGCGCAGCCTTCTTCTGCGCATCGACCATCTTGCGTTCTTCCTCCGTAAGATCGGATTTCTTCTTCTCCCAGCTCATGGTTCCGAACGGACTGGGACGCTCGAACCGCACCGTGTCTCCTTTATCGATGACCTTGACGGCCGCGCCGGAATCGGCGGGAACCAGATGGCTGTCGGTATCTCCGGAACTGGTTTTCATCACGCCAAAAGGAGAGTTGGTGTAAGTCCACTTCCTGCCATCCTTATCGGTGTAGCTGTAGGTGCCGTTCGGGTTCTTCACGGCGTCCTTAGGGATGGTTACGACCGTCCGCTTTGTTGCGGGCTTATCCGCCTTCTTATCCGTTCCATCCGCGGCGAACAAGACTGTCCTGCATAAGACGGTGACGATTACGAGCACGTGGCTCAGAAAGCGGTACCGAGCCGCGACCGCGAGGGAGCGATCTGTTTCGATTCTCAATTTATTCCTCACTCTCTTACTGCACCGGCGTCCAATGGCATCCCATCCTGCCGAACGGACTCTGCATGAAACTGAGTTTGTACCCGTCAACTACCGCCCCGTTCGGCGATGTATCGCCGGGAACGCATGGCCGGTCCGATTTACCGTCCTGTGCCTTCCCCGGACCGGTCGCCGCCACGGCGGGCTTCACCGGCGCGGGCGCGACGGCGGGAGGGGCGATAACCGCCGGACCTTTCGCGGGTGGCGCGGCGGCTTGTGAAACAACGCCGCCCGCGGGCTCGGAGCGGTCGATCAGATCGTCGATATTCTTAGCAATCTGCTTGCCGTCCCAATCGAAGACCACGTTCTTCGTATCCAGCGAAACGATCTTGAACTCGCCCACCGTATCGCCCGACTTCACCGGCTTGCTGTCAGCGCCCTTCTTCTCGGCCATGATGGCCTTGGTTCCGCTGGGAAGCCCAAGGACGCCGTAAACGATCGGCAGCGGAGGCATGGGTTTCGGCTTCTCAACCTTCGGCGGATCGATGATCACATCCGGATTCCGGTCCTTCGAAAAAAGATCTTTGGTCGCGACGTCGGCATACTTCACCGGTTGCGCGGCATCCGGCTTCGGCGCGGGAGCGGGCGGCGGGGCCGCGATCGGCTTCACCGCAACGTTGAGATTTTCCCGGCGCACCACCCGCGCCCGATGCAACTGCACACGCCCCTGCCACACGATCGCGCCGAGCGCCGCCACCAGCGCCAGGTTCAGCACGATTAGCTTCGGCTTCAAAACGCGGCCAACCCTTTCTTTTCGGGGATCAGCTTCTTCGCCACGACGCCCGCCAGCACCATGCGCACGTTCATCGTCTTATCCTTCGCATCCGCCGCTCCGATGCGTTGCTCCGACGGCGCCACCAGTTCCGGTTCGTGCGACAGATCGGCCAGAAAATTCACCAGTTGCTCGATGCGGCACTGGAACGTGACCGTGGCGTAGACCAATCCGTAATCGCCGAAAATCTTCGGCGCGCCGAAGTCGCCGCCGCGCAGATCGATATCGTCATTCTTGGCGATGCGGCGCGCAATCTCGAGCAGCGCCGCCTGCGCTTGCGCCGCTGTATCGGCCTGAATGATGCCGCGCTCGCGATCGGCCAGATCGGCAGCGGCCTGCTTCATCGCCGCTTCGCGAGCCGGAAGAGTGGCCGCGATTTCGCGCATACGCACCAGCCGCTTCTGCGACAGCGCAATGGTGTCCGGGCTCGTCGACGCAACGCCGCTCGTGGCGGTCGAATTGCCGCTAAAGTAATAAAGCGGCGCCGCGACGGCCATGGCCGCGGCCAGCAGGATCAAGGCGCGGCGATCGCGATCCGAAATCGTCACGGCGTGGTCCTTCCGGCGCGCCCGCGGCGCATCGTTTTGATGCGGAAACGTTCGCTCTGCCCGTTGCGCGTTACCGACAGACTGAATTCGGATTTCTCGAAAAGCGGCGACGAATCGAGCGCCTTGAGCAATGGCGCGGCCTGATCGGCCTCGCCCGACACCACCACCGAATCCGGATAAATCTCCACCGAATTCGTCCAGATCGGCGGCGGCAGCAATCGCGTCAATTCATTCAGAACGTCGAGATCGGCCTGCGGACGGCGGCGAAGATCGTCGAGCGCCGCGACCCTGCGCCGATCCTCGGCGATTCTCTTTTCGAGAGACTGCGCGCGCAGGACCGAGGGCTCGAGTTGCCGCTCCGCGCGATCGAGGTCCGCGCGATAGCGCCGCTGCTCGATGGCCGGCAGGATTGCGAACACGGTCACTAGAGCCAGCGCCAGCAGCACCGCCAGCACGCCGGGGATCAGATACGGCAGACGGTTGTGCGCAGCCCTGCGCTCCGCAGGCAACAGGTTGGCGAACTTCGACGCGCGCGCGCTTGGCCGGGGAATTATGGAACCGGCAATCGCCGCGACATAAGCCTGCGCCGACGGCGGCATCTGTCCTCCCGTCGATTTCGGCAGAACTTCGGAAAGCGCATGAGCCGGAGTGTCCGGCGGCACGCGCAACTCGGCCCGCGCCAGCGCGAGAGCGCGTTCGATTTCGATGGGAAACTCAGCCGAGAAAACGGCGCGCGCCGCGCTCTCGCCATAGATTTCGGTTCGCCCGCGCGCGTCTGTCTGGAAGCACAGCAGCGAAGCCGGCGGCGCGCTCCAGATTCGCAGCGCGGCGTGAATCGCAGCTGTCGAGAAGGTGATGGCGGCGAGCGGAACGCCCGCTTCGGCGAACAGCGTCTCGCAGGAATCGACGACTTCCTTCCGCGCCAGACCAACCACAATATCGGCGCTCCCCGCGCGCGACCACCCCCACGCAACATCCACATCGCCCCAGGGATGGAGGCTGTCGATCTGTAATTCGATCGCCGCGGTTGCATCCTTGTCGGCCACGCCCGGCAGCGCGATGGTGCGCACGACAACTTCGTCGCGAGGCAGCAGCACTGTGGCGGCCAACCGGTTCTCGTCGGCCGCGGAAAGGAACTTCGCGAGTTCGGCGCCCCACTGTGCGGCCGGGCGTCCGCGGAAATCGGCGATCGTGGTTGCGGCCACCAGCGTCGCGCCCGAGGGTCTTGCGCGCACGATCGCCACGTCGAGATTGCGATCGCCGATGGCGATGCCGAAACCGGTCCCGAACAGCGTGGCGCGCCGCCATGCGGGCAATGCTGAAGCCGGAGCGGTCGAAGCCGCGGCTGTCGGCGCGGTTTCGAAGCTTGTCGCGCTCATGTGCGGTCGTACCAGCGAACCACTTCGAAGCCGGCCGGACTGTTATCCGGATTCCCGGGGAAGTTGAATTTCACCAGCGCCGCGACAGTTCGGCGCAGATCGGAGAGCTTTCCATCCGGCTGCCGCAGACGCGCGGTAGCCCGCAACGTATACATGCTTCCCCCGCCGATGCGAAGCCTCTGACCCGCCGGTCCCAGCGATTCGACGATCTGTCTGAACTCCGCGGGATCGAGGATGGGATGCGTGGCGCGCGTGCGCAGCAGCGCCTGCACATCGGCCGGATCGATTCCCACCGCCTGCAGCACGGCAGGCTGAGCGGTATTGATGTCCACCGCATAGGCCGAGCCGTAGACGGAAACGCAATCGCGCAGCCCCGCATGCGTGTTGTCGAGCGCGGCGCCGTAATACAGATCGGGCGTGATGCCTTTTACCAGCAGGAGTTCCTCGTTCTCCAGAAAAGACGCGTGCCGCGGCAGAAAAGACGGAGACTGGCTCAAATAAAACGCATCGAACGGACTCGGCTGCAGCGGGTTGACCGGGGTGCGCCAGTCGACGATCGCCTCGGCGATTTCGGTCGCAGGACCTTCGGGAGTGCCGAGAGCCATGAGGAGACGAAGCAGGTCGTCGGGCCTGGACGTGTTGAGATTCGGCTTGGAAGCTTCGGGGATGATGTCGACGTGGACGTCGGCGCCGGGGAAAGCGAGGTTCATTGAGGGATCGTTGGGGGCGTGGTAACTCTGGCCCCACATGATGTGGAGCGCCGCGCGCTCGATCGCGCCGCGGGCGATGAAGTAGGATCTGGCGTCGTCGACATTGGTTTCGGTGCGCTCGGTTTCACCGCGGACATTGCTCGCGACGGCAAGCCCAATAGCGGCAAGAGCGGCGGTAAGCCAAAGGACCATCAGCAAAGCCGACCCACGTTGCTCCGTGGCGCAGGCACTCGTCCCTGCCGGGCCGGGACTCATCCCGGCCCCTGCCTCAATCCGCATAGTTACCTCCCGGGGTTCGCGTCACGCTGAACGGCGCGGTCACGGTCGTCACATGCAGATCCGCCGGCGCGGCATCGAGCGGCGCCATTTCGATCCGCACGCCCTGAGGCAGAATGTTGGGCAGAATCCAATCGGACCGCCAGATCTGAAACGGCGCTTGCGGCAACGGCTGCAGATACGAAAACCGGCAGAACGCCAGCCGATCCGCCAGCACAAACGATTTCGAACCCGCGGGAACTTCCATATAGTGAACGATTCGCCGCCCGGTAAGCTCGTCCTGCTCCAGCCCCGCGATGTTCAGCCCTGCCTGCGCGCGTCCTGTGTATGGCGTTTCATTCAAAATCAATCGCACGCCTGAGTGCTCACCCGGAATCACCTGCAACACCGCAATCTGCGGACGGCCCCGCCATCCATCCTCCAGCGAATACTCGGTAACAAAGCGCATGATGCCCCGCTCCGTCTGTAGGAACGGAATCTGCACCACCTGGTTCGGCTGCGGAACGTAATCCGCCATGGTGGAGATAAACCCGGCGATCTCGTTTTCGATAATCGCCCGCGAATTCACCACGCGCCGATTCGAAACCATCCGCGCATCCACCTTGTCCATCGTGCTGAAACCGAGGCGCATCGCCACCAGCATGCCCACCGAAAGCAGGCTCAGCAGCGACACCGCCACGAGAATCTCGACCAGCGTCACACCGGATTGCGGATTGCGTTTCATGGTCCGGCCGGTATCGGTATCGTGGCCTGCCGATAGCCTTCGAGCGGAATGGACCGGCGCCTGCCATCCGCCGGCGTCCACCAGATCTCCAGTCCGACGCGTTGCAGGATCACCGTCCCGGGCCCCGCGTTCGGGGGCACATCGAAAGGCTCAACCGTCGCGCGCCATCCGCCGCGAACGCCGCCCGATTGCTCCGCATCGAACGAACCTTCGAGCCGCCCTTCGAACGGAAGACCGGCGTCGAGCAGCAGATCGTTCATCTTCGTGCGCGCCAGCATGGCGGCGCGGTCGTAATCGGTGAGGCGCGCGGCGTTCTTCGCCGACTGCGAAAGACCCGCGATCAACCCCGCCACCGCGATTCCCATGATGGTCGTCGCCACCAGCACTTCGAGCAGCGTGAACCCTTGGGCGTTGCGCCTCACGGATTCCCGCTTTCGATGCGCGTGATATTCGGAACGCCCGTGGTAGGGTCGACCTCGACGGACCGCCGCGCGCCTTTATCGTTGCGCAGCACCAGCGTCATGCGCGGGACCACGCCGCCAGGCATCAGCAGGAAACGCCGCGGCTGTTCGCCTTCGATCGTGATTCCGGAAGGCATGCGCAATTCGCGATCCGGCTTTTGCCCGGATGCCGCCGTGTAGACGGCCAACACATCCTCTTTCGGCGAGATCAGAATCGCGGCCGGTTGTTCCCGCCGATCCACGCGGTTCATGGCGGAGATCAGAAAGCTGGCCGCGGAGCCGGATGCGGAAGAGAGCCGAATGCGCGCCAAGCCGGCCGTCATCGCGGGAAACGAAACGCCGGCGACGATCGCGATGATGGTCACGACCACGAGCATCTCGATCAGCGTCACGCCGTCGCGCCGCCCCTTGCTACGCATCCCTACTTCCAGCTGACAATATCCGAATTGAGATCCGAACCGCCGGGCTGTCCGTCGGCGCCATACGAAATCACGTCGGGTTCGTCGCCATGATCGCCGGGGAACTTGTAAACGTACGGATGGCCCCACGGATCGTTGCCAAGATCCTTCTCCAGATACGGCCCGTGCCATTGTTCGACACCGCTCGGCTGCACGCGCAGCGCGTTAAGACCCTGGTCGGTGCTCGGGTAGCCGCCCGTATCGAGATGATACTGACCCAGCGCCAATTGGAAGTTTGCAATCTGCTGTTTCGCCGCCACCACGCGGGCCTTATCGCCCTGGTTCAGCAATCGGGGTCCGACCACCGCCGCGAACACCGCGATAATCACGACCACCACCAGCATTTCAATCAGCGTGACGCCGGCGCGCCTCGAATTTCGAACGTTCATATGCGTTTCCTCTTTACATCAAATTGCCACATCGTTGATGCTCGTGATCGCGATCAACATACTCAGAACCAGCGCCCCGACGATGACGGCCATGATCAGGATCACGATGGGTTCGAAAATGGCCGTGAACCGCTTGATTGAGGCGCGCGTCTCCTCTTCATAAATCTCCGCCATGCGCGCGAACATCAGATCCAGTTTGCCTGTTTCTTCGCCGACTGTCAGCAGATGCGACGCCAGCGGGGGAAACATGTGCGTGCGCGCAAGCGGCTGGGAGATGCCCTCACCGCGTTTGACGCCTTGGGCGACGTCCTTGAGCGAGTTTGCCATGCGCGAATTGAAGAGGATACCGCTGG